>JAIPAE010000077.1 GCA_021740245.1 Bacteroidales bacterium
CTTACTAAGCTGAATTTTTAATTCAGTTTCATTAGTAGTAACCGGTTTTTTGTTTTGCAGGTAACTAAAACGCTATTTCTTATGTCGGGAGCGGAATTGCAAATTCCGCTCAGCAGTATCTGCAAGCTTTTTTAGTGTGGATATGTTTAAAGCATCAATTCCGTAAAAGTAGTATTTTGAATTTCAAGTGCTAAATCCAGTGCAATAATTTCAGGCTATCTGCTGCGTTGCGAAAGCTCCTGATAAATAGGGGGCAGGCTTTGAAATAGACCACTATGTCTGCAGCTTTCGATGCCTTGCATCTGACCAAAACTTATTGCCTGAATTATTCAGGTTAGGTTATTGAACTTATATGGACAATAATGACAGATTATTTGGAAAAAATACATAATGAGTCGTTCATTCTCTGAACATTTTGTATATTTGCACGCCCAAAACGATGCCTTGCGGATGTGGCGGAATTGGTAGACGCGCCAGACTTAGGATCTGGTGCCTTCGGGCGTGTGGGTTCGAGTCCCTCCATCCGCACTAATTCCCGGGCTATGCCCGGGTTTTGTGTAATAAAACAGCTAATAAAATCGCATAATATGGATATTACAAAAGAAAATACCGGTGATCTGACAGCCGTACTGAAAGTTAAAGTGACGGAAGATGATTATAAAGAAGCGGTTGATAAAAAACTCAAAGACTACCGTAAAAAAGCTCAAATGCCTGGTTTCCGCCCGGGGAGAGTGCCCATGGGTATGGTCAAAAAAATGTATGGAAACGCGATCATTGTTGATGAAGTCAATAACTTGATCTCTTCAGAATTGGGCAAATATATCATGGAGAATAAATTGCAAACACTGGGGAATCCGCTCCCAAGCGATGAACATCAGGCAAAGTTCGATGTGGAAAACGATACGGAATTTGAATTCTTTTTTGATATTGCTCTCCAACCCGAAATAGATATTAATATCGATGAAAGCATTGAAGCCGATTATTATAACATTGATGTTGATGATAAGATGGTGGATAATTACCTGGAAGATATCCGCAGAAATTACGGTAAACACACCAACCCGGAGACAGTAGATGATAAGGATGTGGTTTATGCCGACTTTAAAGAAATTGATAGTGAGGGAAATGTTGTGGAAGAAGGCGTGGAAAACAATTCTCCTTTTGCAGTGGATAAGATCGAATTGAAAACATATAAACAGAAAATCATTGGATCAAGGGTTGGCGATTCTATTGACTGGAATCCAAGAAGGACGTTTAAGAATGATGCTGATGTAGCTACAATGCTTGGTATTGATAAAGAAGATGAAGATAAGCTGAAGGCCGACTACAGAGCTACGATTACCAGCATTACACGTGTTGAACCTGCTGAATTGAATGAAGAACTGTTTAATCAGGTTTATCAGGGTGATAATATTCAAAATGAAGAAGAATTGCGGGAAAGAATCCGGAAAGATACCTCCGAATCACTGGTTAATGAAAGTGAAAAAATGTTCTTTGATGATGTTGTTGAACAATTAAAGAAAAAAGCGGAGATTAAATTACCGGAAACTTTTATGAAAAGGTGGTTGAAAGAAAATAACCGGAACCTGGACGAAAACCAGCGCCTATCTGAAAAAGATATTGAAGATAATTATGAACAGTATGCTGAAGGAATGACATGGCAACTGTTGCAAAATAAGATCATCACCGATAATGAACTAAAAGTAACAGAAGATGAGGTAAAAAGCAGGATAAGAGAATTGCTTGCTATGCAAATGGGTATGCCGCAGTCTGATAATGAAGAATTAAATGAACAGATGGAGCAAATTGTTAATTCGGTAATGCAGAATGAAAAAGAAACAAACCGGATTTATGATGAACTTTATGAGCGGAAAATAGGTGATTTATTCAAGGAGAAGATTACTATTAATGAAAAGAACATTTCTTACGATGATTTTGTTAAATTAGCCCAGGATAAAAAAAATAAAAAATAACTATGAGCGACAATAACGAATTTCGCAAGTATGCTGTAAAGCACCGTGGTATTAGCAGTTTAGCTTATGACCAGTATTCAGCAGCTGTTTCCGGCTATATAAATCCGACCATCATTGAAGAGCGGCAGTTGAATGTTGCGCAGATGGATGTTTTTTCCCGTCTGATGATGGACAGGATCATATTCCTTGGCGTGCCGATTGATGACAATGTAGCCAATATAATCCAGGCCCAGATGTTATTTCTGGAGTCTGCGGATACCAGTAAAGATATACAGCTATACCTGAACACTCCGGGTGGTTCTGTTTATGCAGGTTTAGGTATTTATGACACCATGCAGTATATTTCGCCGGAAGTTGCAACTATTTCCACAGGCATGGCTGCATCTATGGGAGCCGTTCTGCTTTGTGCCGGGACGGAAGGTAAGCGAACAGCATTACCGCACTCCAGAGTTCTTATTCACCAACCTATGGGTGGTGCTCAGGGACAGGCTTCTGATATTGAAATTACGGCGCGTGAGATACTAAAAATGAAGAAAGAGCTATACGAGATTATTGCCAATCACTCAGGCCAGCCTTTTGATAAAATAGAGAAAGATTCGGACCGGGACTATTGGATGACAGCTAACGAAGCTAAAGAGTATGGTATGATTGATGAAGTATTAATACGGAGTAACAAAAAAAGCGATGAAAAATAATACTGAAAATATTCAGGCAGGATAGATTATTTCCTGCTTATAGACTTAAATTACTATGGCTAAGAAAGAATCCGAACATTGCTCATTTTGTGGCAGGGAGCGTAAAAATGTCAATATGTTAATCTCCGGTATTGAAGGAAACATATGTGATTATTGCGTGAAACAGGCTTATGAAATTGTAGGGGAGGAGTTGACAGGAAGTGATGATGAAGCCGGAACCCTGGTTTTGAAAAGACCAAAGGAGATAAAAGCCTATCTCGATCAGTATGTGATTGGTCAGGATCAGGCCAAGAAAGTGCTCTCTGTTGCTGTTTACAATCATTACAAGCGGGTTATTGAGTTATCAAAGAAAAAGAGCAGGGAAACAGATACTGATGTTGAGATTGAAAAATCTAACATTATACTGGTAGGAGAAACCGGAACAGGAAAAACTCTGATGGCACGCACCATAGCTAAAATGCTGGATGTGCCTTTTTGTATTGCTGATGCTACTGTTCTTACTGAAGCAGGATATGTAGGGGAAGATGTGGAAAGTATTCTTTCCAGGCTCCTGCAGGCATCAGATTATGATCCGGAAAAAGCCCAGAAAGGTATTGTATTTATTGATGAAATAGATAAAATAGCCCGGAAAAGTGACAATCCGTCTATTACCCGTGATGTTTCCGGAGAAGGTGTACAGCAGGCCTTGCTGAAGTTACTGGAAGGAACTGTGGTAAATGTGCCGCCCGAGGGCGGACGTAAGCATCCGGAGCAAAAAATGGTACAGGTGAATACTGAAAATATTATGTTTATCGCTGGTGGCGCTTTTGATGGTATTGATAAAAAGATCGCCAGCCGGTTGAGGACAAATGTGATTGGATTCAGCACCGGAGAAGATGAAGAAAATGTTATTGACCGTGATAATTTATTGCAATATGTGGCCCCACAGGACCTTAAAAGTTTTGGCTTAATACCCGAGATTGTCGGGCGTTTGCCTGTTGTAAGTTTTATGAATCCGCTGGATAAAGGAACACTTAGGCAAATTCTTACCGAACCGAAAAATTCTGTGATAAAACAGTTTAAGTACCTTTTTGAATTGGATAATATTCATTTGATCTTTGAGGAAGGTGTGTATGATTATATAGCTGATAAAGCGATTGAGTATGGATTGGGAGCACGGGGTTTGCGATCTATGTTAGAAGCAATTCTGAATGATGCTATGTTCGAAATGCCACTGGAAACCAATGATTCTAAGGAACGCGAATTGCGTATTGACATATCATATGTCCATAATCAACTACAGAAAACCAATATTGCAAAACTCAAAGTGGCCTAAATCAGGATAATGTAACTCTCTAAACCAGAGGAATCAAAATACCTTAAATCCTTCAGGAATTGATTTCTGCAGGATTTTTTTATCCCAGATATTTCTTTACTTGTATCTCAATTATTCTTATTTTCGTCTCATTGGTATGATTTTGGATTATTAATATGATATGAACTGAGCTATGATCCGCCAGTTGGCGGAGCTTACACGGTATGATTATAATGGGACCGAAAACAGTGTGTACCGGATATTTAGCTTATTATGGTAAGCTTCCCCGAATGCTGCATAGGACCATTAAAATCAAAATTATAAACGGATGAAACATTCATGTTCCGCCTAAGGCGGAACACACACGCGGATGATTAAATGGCGTAATGAGTAATGCGATGATCCCGACCTTCGGTCGTGGATGCTCGTAAAACGATTAAATCAAAGATTTCTGGTTTTACGGCATGCGATGATGCGATGATGCGAAAGGGCGAACGAAGCGACTAAAGCGACTAAAGCGACTTAAGCGAACGAAGAGACGAAGAGGCGAAGAGACTGAGAGACTGATAGAAACAACGAACAAACACAGAACACCGAACAAAATTATAAACAGATGAAACGAACATGATCCGCCTAAGGCGGAACACACATGAGAATGATTAAAATTCATCGTGAGTTCCATCTGACCGCTAAAATCAAAATTATAAACGGATGAAAAAAGTTGTTTTAGGTATAGTACTTGTTGTTTTCATTCTTTTGAATGATTTGACTGCCCAGCGTGGCAGCAGACCGAATATTGTCCCCGCACGTGTTGAGAATGGAGATACTACAGCTATAATAACCCTCCAAAGTGTTACCGTTTTTTCGCCCCTGGTGTTCGAAAGCAAACGGGAGAAACGAAAATTTTACAGGCTCATTAAGCAAGTAAAAAAGGTTTATCCATATGCCCGACTTGCAGGTATCGAATTTCGCAAGGTTGAAGACAAGCTGAAAGAAGCTGAGAGTTATCGCGAACGCAGAGAAATTGCCAAAAAAGTAGAGCAAAAAATCAAAAAGCGTTATGAAGATGAACTAAAGAAACTACGTTTTACACAGGGTAAAATACTGATAAAACTGATCGACCGGGAAACATCATATACATCTTATGTTATACTTGAAGAAATGAGAGGTCGTCTCATAGCTGGTTTCTGGCAGGGATTAGGCAAATTGTTCGGGTATAACCTTAAAAATGCGTATGATCCTGAAAACAATGAATTTGATCATGATGTTGAAATCATTGTTCAAATGATCGAAGCAGGGATGTTGTAACGTATAGATAATCAGGAAATATTTTTGCTTTGTAAAGAAAACTGAAACCACACAAAGGTAGTCGGGTTTATTTTCCGCGGCCAAGAATAACAATCAGGATGGTATAGATCATGATCTTAAAATCTGTAGCCAGTGACATATTTTCCAGATAAAGAATATCATATTTCAGGCGTTGTATCATTTCTTTCACATTTTCAGCATATCCAAATTTTACCTGTCCCCAGGAAGTAATACCGGGCTTAATTTTAAAAAGTAACCTGTAATGGGGTGCTTCTTTCATGATTTGATCAATATAATATTGTCTTTCAGGCCGATAGCCTACCAATGACATATCTCCGATCAAAACATTCCAGAATTGTGGTATTTCATCCAGCCGGACCTGACGCATAAAGCGGCCAAAAGGAGTGATCCTTGGGTCATTTTCCGATGAAAGTTGTGGACCATTGGATTCAGCATCCTGATACATTGAGCGGAACTTATGCATCGTAAAAGGTTTACCGTGCAAACCTATACGCTCATGAGAGTAAAAAACGGGTCCGCGGGAGGTTAGTTTTATAATCACGGCTGTAACAATAAAAACAGGTGAAAGGATAATTAAAGCAATAATACTAACGGAAATATCTATAAAACGCTTAAAGCTTTGTTGCCATGCAGGCATCAAATTAGGATAAATGTGGATTAATGGAGCATGAAAAATGGAGGACATCTTCACTGACCCAAGCAGAATGTCGTGCATGTCCGGAATTACCTTGATGACGACTCCTGTTCCTTGTAATTCTGTTATAATCTCAAAGACTGACCGGTGTTCCTCAGGATCGATGGCAATAATAATTTCTTCAATTCCGTTATCCTGGATTATTTGTTTTATGTCTTTATAATGCCCAAGATGAGGCAGATATTCTTCCAGCATAAAATCGTTAGAACCATTAACATGAACGAAGCCAACAAATTTATTTCCGGAAGGCTTCTCTTGTCCCTCAATTTCTTTGTAAATGCTTGTAGCATTGCCGTTTGACCCAATAATTAGTGTTGGAAACCCTATGATTTTGTTATGAATTTTATAGGCCGTGATGGAAGATAATATGAAGCGTCCGGTAAATGTCAGAATGAAATGCAGCAGAAAAAGAACGATAACATACTGGTAATATCCTTTATAGGAAATTACAATATCATCCAGTATCAAGGTGAAAAAAATAACCGTAACGCCCAAAAATGATGTTAATAAAGTTTGGCCAAGTTCTTTTAATCTTGATTTACGGTAAATTTTTCTGTACGTACCTATCAGGGAATAAAAAATCACCCAGCTTAAAGGAATTATCACAATTCCCAAATAAAATTTTTGATCGTCAAGAACAGTATCCCAGGTGAAATAATCAGGGGCGACATAATATTTCCGGAAGATAAAGAATATTCCCCAGGCAATTGCTGCTGCAAGGTAATCCGATAAAATATATTTTAATACCTGAATTGTTCTGTTCATTTTTTTAGGTGGGTTATTTTGAAGTTACCAGCTTAATATTGTCCAGATAAATATTAGCTGAGGATAAATTTTCATTGACATTTCCGGAAAAATAAATTTTATAATGAGTGGTTGCATTTTCTCTTGTTAGCGTAGGAGTGAGGTTAAGATAGATTTTATTCCATGTTTCTTTAGGGTTTATGATTAGAATCGGATTCATAATGATCTGGCCGGTGTATTGATATAGTTTAACCCCGACAGCAAAGCTGTTATCCGCTTTATAGTGTAGTTCCAGGAAAGTGGGTGTATTTTCACCCGGATAGTCGAAATCATCAATAGATTCTATTTCGAATTGCATACCGGCACTATCCAGGTAAATTAATCCGGCATTATTACCTTCAAAAACATCATTGCTTTGGCGGATAATCTGTGCATCACTGCGCGATGTTGAATCAAGAGATACACCGCCTTGCTCGAAATCTTCCTGTCCGGCGGAATTCCATGGAAAATCCACATCATCAAGATAATTTGTCTGAATACCTAAAGTATCAATTTTTTCGGGTTTAAAATTTACGGTTGTTTCATATTGCTGTATAAATGGATAAGCTGCCCTGGTAGAGGATATGCCATTTATCTTAATACCTGGTTTTACAGTGATTGTATGCTCTCCTTCTGCAATAACCGGCACCATAGCAGGCAGTTCAAAAGCTCCTACAAGGTCCTGGTCCTTATAAATCCAGGCATCTGTAAACTGTTGCTTGTCGGTACCTTCGCCGGGATCGGTGTTTGTTTTGATGTCTTCAATGTAAATATAACCGGGTATGGGGTCTTCCGGATTGATTATTTCACAACCAAAGAATCCGGTTAATAAGATCATTATTGAGAAATATGCAAGTTTTTTTAAAAAAATCATCCTTAGTCTTTGTAACCTGTTGCAATAAATGAAAAACGCTGCTTTTTTTCTTTTATTGCAGCGCAGCGCAAAAATACAAAATTATGGCAATATAGAAATAATCGTAGTCGTATAAATTGATTTTTTTCAGAGATAATGATGAGAATATAAGCAAGCCACGGGTTACAATTTTATTTTTTTCATTATTGCTTGTGCTACAGACAGCGCATTATATCCATCATTGATGCTTACAACCGGGTCAGTGTCATTAATAATGCTGTTATATAAATATTTAAGCTCGGTTTGGATTGCATTATTTTCGATTATGTCCGGTTGATAGATGTTGATCTTTTTATCTTCCAGCCCGGGAAAAGAGATAGTATGGAATTTTTTTTGCCGGTCTTCTTCATCGTTGGTTTTTAACGTTATTAATTCACTTTTTTTGTTAAGAAAGTCTACGGTGATATAGGCATTTTGTTGAAAAAACCGGATTTTTCTCATTTTCTTTATAGATATTCTGCTGGCTGTCAGATTGGCAACAGCCCCATTGTCAAATTCGATTCGTGCATTGGCAATGTCAGGCGATTCACTAATAATGGGAACGCCGGAGGCGTATATGCGTTTGATGGGGGAATTTACTACACTAAGAACAATGTCAATATCATGGATCATCAGATCATAAACAACGGGAATGTCCAACCCTCTATTATTAAAATTTGAAAGCCTGTGCCCTTCCATGAACATTGGTTTATTAATCAGATTCTTAATGGATAAGAAACCTGGATTGAAACGTTCAACATGGCCTACCTGAACTTTTACTTCTGCTTCTTCCGATAGTTTGAGTAATTCTTCAGCTTCTTTGGTGTTATTAACCAATGGTTTTTCTATGAAAACATGACGGCTTCTGGTGATGGCAGCCCGGGCATATTCATAATGAGAGGCTGTGGGTGTTATAATACTGACAACATCAGAATCCTCAATTAATTCCAGATAATTATTATAGCGCTTAATATAAAATTCAGATTCAACTTTTGCGGCTCCTTCATCACTAATATCATAAAAACCAACGATTTCAAAATCATTAACTGCCTGAATGCATTTTAAGTGAATCCTGCCTAAATATCCAACACCTATAACTCCTATTTTTAACATATACATTAGAATTGAAGAGATAATTGATGCAAATGTATGTGTTTTAACACCTCATAATTTGTTAATTTAGCAAAAAATATAAACCACTTTATTCACATACATAAATTATTGATCCATGGTTGATACGTACCGTCATAAAGGCATGCGCATGAAGTTAACTGAAGAAATCAAAGCGAAGGGTATTCATGATGAAAATGTATTGAGAGCTGTAGCAACAGTTCCGCGGCATATATTTATGGACTCTTCCTTTGTAGAGCATGCATATGAAGATAAAGCTTTTCCGATTGGCTCGGATCAAACTATATCACAACCCTATACTGTAGCATATCAGACAGAATTGTTGAATATTAAAAAAGGAGATCGTGTGTTAGAAATCGGAACAGGTACAGGTTATCAGGCTTGTATATTAGCAGAAATGCGAGCAAAAGTGTTTTCAATAGAACGGCACCGAAAATTATATCTTAAAGCTAAAGAAATCC
>JAIPAE010000012.1 GCA_021740245.1 Bacteroidales bacterium
GGAGTATACTGGATCATGATATAAGCCTGCCTACAGGAAAATTGGTAGAACACATCTTTCATAATGGCTACGATAAATTCTTTATCCGGGATTTACCGGAAATAGATGCTGTTGATAAAAGTAAAATTGAGAATACAGTTTTCCGTAATCAGATGATTGCCCGGCATAAATCAAAATCAGACAAATCAAAAACAACACCAAAAAAGAAAGAAAAAACAGAGAGAAAACGATTTGTTCCGCTTAAAGAAAGTGATCTGAAAAAACAAGAAGAGCCACTTGATTCCGGAGAGGTCAATATTAACGAATACATATTTGAAGGAGAAGAAAGAGAAAACATTTTAGAGGAACAGCAGGGAAAAGAAACCGCCCCCAAGCCAACACAGAATAATTATTACGTGGAATACACCATTAATAAACTTGTAAGTCAGATCGATTTTTCATTTATGGATGAATCCTATCAACCGTTTACAGGCGGAGGAGCACCAATATTTCTCAACCGGGGCTTCAATGGTTTATTCATGGTAGGAGCAACGGATTTAATGGAAGATTATCGATTGACAGGAGGCGTACGATTATCTCCAAATTTACGGAATAATGAATATATGATTAGTTATGAGAATCTTAAAAACCGCCTGGATCAGCAATGGGTTTTTCACCGGAAATCTTATGAAAATACCGGAGAAAATGTAAGTCAAAAAATAGCCTCTCATAATATTTATTATAAGATAAAATACCCCTTTAATCAGGTTTTCTCAGCAAGAGCAACAGCTTCGGTACGATATGACAGGGCCACTATTCTGGCCACCGATTATTTTACTTTGCAGGTCCCGAATGAATATTATACCTGGGGTGGACTAAAAGCAGAGTTAGTATTCGATAATACTCGTGACCGGGGAATAAATACAAAATTCGGAACCAGGGGAAAAGCCTTTGGAGAGTATTATCAACTGATTGATGATGAACGTAAGGATATTAACATGTTTGTTGTTGGACTTGATATCAGGAATTATTTACCCATTCATCGGACCTTTATTTGGGCAAACCGTTTTGCTGCTTCTACCAGTTTCGGAACTTCTAAGCTCATTTATTACATGGGTGGAGTTGATAATTGGTTAACGCCAAAATTTAACCGGGGGACGGAAATCGATTATGAACAAAATTACGCATTTCAAACATTAGCTACACCAATGCGTGGCTTTCAGCAGAATATCAGAAACGGAAACAGCTTTGCAGTCTTTAACACAGAATTACGTTTTCCAGTAGTGCGGTATTTTTCAAAAAAACCACTTAAATCCGAATTCCTGAGTAGCCTGCAAATTGTTGGCTTTATGGATATAGGCTCAGCATGGATTGGGTTGAATCCCTACAGCGAAGAGAATACTATTATAGAAACCAGATACAACAGAAAACCTTTCCAGATTACAGTGAAAAGAATGGTAGAGCCAATGGTTGGCGGAGCCGGAGGTGGACTTCGCGCGAAAATCTTCGGATACTTTGTCAGACTGGATTATGCCTGGGGATACCTCGAAGGTAAAGTCAGGGAACCAAAACTGTACCTTTCCTTCAATCTTGACTTCTGATATTCGAAAATGTTGTTTATTTTTGTCGAAGGACTGGATGTAGAAATACAGATTTGTTTCGTCCTGAAGCTTATCGTTTTTGTTATTTAATTAAGTATTATGAAACCACTGAAAGAAATTATTCTTGATAAAGTAAGGATGTATCACTCTCAGACAGTGGCTTACCGGAGACATATTCATTCTTATCCTGAGCTCTCAAAGGAAGAACATAAAACTGCAGATTTTGTGGAAGAACAATTAGATAAAATGGGTATTGCTCATGAGCGAATGGCGAAAACAGGAGTCATTGGCTTGTTAGATGGAGAAAAGGAAGGGAATTGCATCGCACTGAGGGCTGATATGGATGCCTTGCCGATACTGGAAGAAAACACCCATGCATACGTGTCACAACACAAAGGCGTTATGCATGCCTGCGGCCATGATGCCCATACGGCAGTTTTACTGGGTGCAGCCCAGGTTTTGAGCGAATTGAGGGATAAAATTAAAGGCCGTGTAATATTTATCTTTCAGCCATCAGAGGAAAATTTTCCCGGAGGAGCAAAGACATTGCTGGAGGAAGGCTTATTTGAGAAATATAAGCCCGATAAAATTTTTGGCTTACATGTAGATCCGGATATTGAAAGTGGTAAGATCGGAATGAAACCGGGCAAGTATATGGCTTCAACCGATGAGGTTTACCTGAAAGTTAAAGGAAAGGGAGGCCATGGCGCTACACCGGATAAGAATGTGGATACCGTTCTGATGGCATCTCAGATACTGGTAAATCTGCAGCAAATAGTAAGTCGCAATGCCCCACCTGATATTCCAACTGTATTGTCTTTTGGACGGTTTATAGCAGAGGGAAGAACAAATATTATTCCTGACCAGGTTACGTTAGATGGAACCCTCCGTACATTTGATGAGACCTGGAGATCGCAGGCTCATGAAAGAATTAAAGATATAGCGGCAAATACAGCACGAGCTATGGGTGGAAGTTGTGAAGTGCTGATAGACAAAGGATATCCTTTTTTGGTTAATAACCCGAATATGACAGACGCTACACAGCAAAAAGCTAAACAATGCCTGGGAGAGGAAAATGTTATGCTACTTTCTGTACGTATGACAGCAGAAGATTTTGCCTATTATTCACAGGAAATTCCTGCCTGCTTTTATCGTTTGGGTATCAGAAATGAATCTAAAGGAATCACTGCAAACCTCCATACGTCAACATTCGATATTGATGAAAAAAGCCTTGAAACAGGTGTCGGTGTTATGGCATGGCTGGTATTGAATGATCAAACAGAATAATGGGCCTAATATGCCCCGTAAGGTTCAAGGTGGATGGTAGCATAAATATCCAGTTCTTCTTTTATTAGCCTTTCAACACGTGTTGCTATTTCATGGGCATGATCGATGGTGTAATCGCCATGTACTTTGATGTGGAATGTCAGTTCCCGGTGCGATCCGTATTCATGTATTAAAAAGTGATGAGGAAGTAAATCCCGGTTTTCATGTTTTTCAATTAATGCTTTGATCTGTTGGATAAGCTCATTGGATGGACGCTTCCCAAGCATGGAATTTACTGATTCCCTCAGAATCTGAAAAACGGCATAAAGCAGCAGTAGTGAAATAATAAATCCTAAAACACTATCAATCCACCAGAAATAGTTGTTTAAGAAAATACCGGCTAAAACAAGAACAGAAGAAAGAGCATCAGAACGATGATGCCACCCGTCAGCCTTAACTGTTGTATTCCCTGATTTTCTTCCCAGATAAAAGGCATATTGGGCCAGCCCTTCTTTGGTTATTATGGAAATAATAGTTATAACAATTGCCAAAGTACCGAAATTAGCCGATTCCTTTTTCTGAAACAGGTCAAAAGACTCCCGGATAAAATTGAATGCAATTACGGCAAGTAAAGTCGCAATGAAGATGGATGCAACCTGCTCCCAACGGCCATGACCGTATGGATGTTCTCTGTCTGCTTTTTTATCAGACAATTTCATACCGATTATAACGATCAGGGAGCTGACGGAATCAGTCAACGTGTGCCAGGCATCTGCAAGTAAAGCAACAGAACCTGAGACTATACCGGCCCAGTATTTCAAGCCAAATAAAATGATGTTGCTGATTATTGATACAACACCTTCCAGATAACCGGCACGTTTTTTTCTCATAGGTGATGAGTTGGAATACAAAATTATAGCTTTTTTTAGTTAAAGCAATATTATTATATTTGTTATTTTTGAGGCCAGTCTTAAAAACTTGAATATAATCAGGTACCCTGAAAATCAGCTTCACCACAGTCTCGCGGATTGGGGTATAAAGTAGCTGAAAATCTATTTTCGGCCTTTTTAGACAGGACTCATTATTCACAAAAAATTGATATATGCGAATATTTATACTTTTATTATTGATTATATCTTTTATCTCAGGTTGCAAGCAAGAAAAACAGAGAAAAGATGAGACAGGGTTGTCTGAGGCTTTCTCAAAAATTAGTTCTATTAAACGCGACCTGGAAGATATAAAGGCAGATGGGAAACTTACTGCGGTGACCACATACAGCAGTACAAGCTATTTTTTGTACCGTGGGCAGCCAATGGGTTTTGAATATGAGTTGTTGAAACGTTTTGCAGAATACCTTGATGTGGAGCTTGAGATTCGAATTTCCAACAGTATTGATAGTCTCTTTAGAGAATTGCAAAATGAAGAAGTTGACCTGATAGCTCATGGATTAACCATAACCTCGGGCAGGAAGCAGATTGTGGATTTCACAGATTATCTATACCTGACACATCAGGTTCTGGTTCAGAAAAAACCCGATAACTGGAGGAAAATGAGCTGGAGCAGCGTTCAAAGTCATCTGGTACATGATGCGATCGAATTAATTGGCGATACGGTATCGGTGCGGGCTAATTCTTCCTACATTCAACGATTGGATAATCTTTCACATGAAATTGGCGGTAAGATTCATATTGATACCCTTCCGGGAAATCTGTCGACAAGTGAAATTATCAAAATGGTAGTGGATGGGAAAATCAAATACACGATTGCTGATAATAACCTGGCAAGTATTAATGCTTCCTATTATCCGATCCTTAATATTGATGTTCCGGTAAGCTTTTCCCAACGGATTGGCTGGGCCGTTCGACCTCAAGCTGATGAACTGCTTGTTTCTGCGAATCAATGGCTAAAGAAAATCAAAAAGAAAGTCGATTACTATGTGATCTATAATAAATACTTTAAGAACAAAAGAGATTTCCGGAAACGGATTCAAAGTGAGTTTTATAGCTTGAATGAGAATAAGATCAGTAAATATGATGACTTAATCAAAAAACATGCAAGTAAGATTAACTGGGACTGGCGTTTATTGGCTTCGTTGGTTTACCAGGAATCGAGGTATAATCCTACAGCCAGCTCCTGGGCCGGGGCTCAGGGATTAATGCAGATCATGCCGGCTACAGCTTCGGACCTGGGTGTAACGAATCGCAGTGATCCAAAGCAGAGTGTTGAAGGTGGAACCAAATACCTGGACCAGCTTTATGAGCGCTTCGACAAAATTGAAGATTCTCTACAACGTATAAAATTCACCATTGCTTCATACAACTGTGGTTATTATCATGTGAAAGATGCCCGTAAACTGGCAGAAATGAAAGACCTGGATCCAAACAGATGGGATGAAAATGTAGCAGAAATGATCCTGGAATTAAGTTATCCGGCCAACTATAATCTCCCCGAAATCAAGTATGGATATGTGCGTGGTATTGAACCATATACGTATGTTGATCAGATTTTTAAACGATTTGATCACTATAAAAAGTTTATTGAAACCTGAGCAGGAGTATGAATATTGCCTGACAATGTACCAAATTGAAGTAAAATATAACGATTCCAGACAGAAAGGCTCGCCCTGATACTGATTTGCTTACATGTCTAATCATTTGAAACTGTTAGCAAAAACTTAAAAATTCATGTGTTTTCAAAACAACCATGTAAGCATAAACTTGTTTTATATACAGAGAAAGCAAAACCCGGAGTTATGCAGAATAGAATTGTAGTATTAACAGGCGCGGGAATAAGTGCAGAAAGCGGAATCAAGACATTCCGTGATGATGATGGTTTATGGAAACACTACCGGTTTGAAGAAGTAGCTTCACCGGAAGCATGGCATAAGCATCCCGGAGATGTGCTGGAGTTTTATAATCAGCGTCGAAAAAATGTAATAGAAGCTGAGCCCAATGCAGCTCATATGGCATTGGTAAATCTCGAAGACTACTTTGATGTTAAGATCATAACTCAAAATGTTGATGATTTGCATGAACGTGCAGGCTCAAAAGATGTGATTCATTTACATGGTGAAATACGCAAAGCCCGTAGCTCAAATGATCCGTCCCTTATTTATCCTGTGGAAGGATGGGAATTAAATATGGGTGATAAAGCCGAAGACGGTTCACAGCTTCGACCACATGTTGTGTGGTTTGGCGAACCTGTCCCCATGTTTGATATTGCAATTGAAATGGCAAGGGAAGCCGATATTTTGCTTATTATCGGAACCTCTTTAAATGTTTATCCCGCAGCCAGTATTTACCAATTTGCAGGCAAAGATGTACCGAAGTTTTATGTTGATCCCGAAGCAAATAAGACCGTTAATATCGAAAACCTGAAAATTATGAAAGAAAAAGCCGGAACTGCTGTCCCGGACCTTGTGACTTATCTTATAGACAACTTTAAATAAGCTTGTTTATCAAGGATTAAGAACATTTAGCTTGTCACAACAGCAAATATTTTATATATTAGACCGAACAAAGCAAAGGAATTACATGCGCTTATTTTTTGGAAAGTATAAAAAACATCTGGCGATTGGTTTTTTAGCCATACTATTCATTGTTATTCTTATACTTTCTTTTATCAGTGAAAGCAAAAGAACTGAATCTGAATTATCAACCTCAGATACTACCCAGCTTAAAGTATTGCAGGAGGTAAAAGAGAAAGGAGAGCTGGTAGCTATTACCGATTTCAATTCCATTAATTATTTTGTTTATCGAGGCCAGACTATGGGTTATCAATACGAGTTGTTAAAAAAATATGCCGATCATCTGGGTGTGGACCTTAAGATAAAAGTAAATAATAACCTGGAAGCTAAATTTGACAGCTTACAACAGCGAAAGTGCGACATTATCGGGATAGATCTAACAGTAACAAAGGCCCGCAAGAAACGGGTAGACTTTACTGTTCCGCACAGTCTTAGCCGGCAGGTTTTAGTTCAGCGAAAGCCCGAAGACTTTAGGCGTATGTCTTCACGCAAAATAGAAGAAAAGGTGATCAGGAACCAGCTTGACCTGGCCGGGAAAACCATTTATGTGCAAAAAGCCTCGTCATTTGTGTCTCGTCTGAAAAGCCTGGAAAACGAAATAGGTGCAGATATCGATATTGTGGAGTCTGATTATGAAGCAGAGCAATTGGTTAAGTTAGTGGCTAAAGGTGAGATCGACTATACCGTATGTGATGAACATGTCGCTATGGTCAACCGGACTTATTACGATAATATTGATATCAAAACACCGGTGAGCTTTCCGCAAAAGCTGGCATGGGCTGTGCATAAAAATGCTGATTCTTTGAGAGTTTCTGTAAACCGTTGGTTGAAGGAATATAAAGAAACAGCAGGTTATCGGATGCTGTATCATAAATATTTTGTGAGTCGTAAAACGGCACATAAAAGAAATCAGGAATTTCACTCCATTTCCGGGGGAAAGATATCCCGCTATGACGATTTGATAAAAGAATACAGTAAATTAATTGACTGGGATTGGAGATTGCTGGCTTCATTAATATATCAGGAGTCTCGATTCAGACCAAATATTGAATCCTGGGCCGGCGCAAAAGGGTTAATGCAATTAATGCCCAATACCGCCAAGCGGTTTGGCACCACTAATTTATATGATCCGGAGCAAAATATAAGAGCTGGAGTCAGGTTTATTCAGTATTTGGAAAAACGTTTTGAAGAAAAAGACACTCCCAGCATGGATAAGATAAAGTTTGTTTTAGCCTCATATAATGTAGGGCTTGGTCATGTTTTGGATGCACGCAGGCTGGCTGAAAAATATGAAGCTGATACGAACTCCTGGGAAGCAGTGGATACTTTCCTGCTCTATAAGTCATTACCGAAATATTACAATGACCCTGTTGTCAGGCATGGCTATGCTCGTGGTGAAGAAACATATAATTTCGTAAATGAAATTATGCAGCGGTATGAACATTATAAAAAACTTGTACCGGAATAAAGATTTAATGCGCTTTAAGCCAGTTGTTTCCTTCGTTAATGTCAACCACAACCGGAATACTCAGGGGCATAGCCTCCTTCATGTATTTGACTACATTTTCCCTGATGATTTCTAGTTCATCTTTATGCACGTCAAAGATTAGTTCATCGTGCACCTGAAGTGTCATTTTAGTTTTCAGTTTGTTTTCTTTCAGATAATTATGAATATTGATCATGGCAATTTTGATCATATCAGCAGAGGAACCCTGTATGGGAGCATTAATAGCATTTCGTTCGGCAAATCCGCGTACTACACTATTTTTGGAATTAATATCTCTTAAGTAACGGCGCCTTCCCCTTAATGTTTGAACATATCCGTTTTCGCGGGCAAATTCTACCTGTTGATCCATGTATTTTTTAATGGCAGGATATTGATCAAAATAGTTACCGATTATTTCTTTTGCTTCTGTCCGTTTAATATTGAGTCGTTCGGAAAGGCCGAATGCAGAAATTCCGTATATAATGCCGAAATTAACGGTTTTGGCTTTGCGGCGCATCTCCTTATCCACTTCTTCCGGTTTTACTTTATAAACTTTGGCTGCAGTGGCCGTGTGGATATCCTGTCCTTCCCGGAATGCTTCCAGCATAGATTCATCCTGGCTTAACTCTGCAATGAGGCGTAATTCGATTTGTGAATAATCGGCTGCTACCAAAGTGTATTCTTTACTGCGGGAAATGAAAGCTTTGCGGATTTCGCGTCCGCGCTCCGTGCGTATGGGAATGTTTTGCAAGTTTGGGTTGTTGGAACTTAGGCGACCGGTAGCAGCAACTGCCTGGTTGAAGGTAGTGTGCAGACGGTTAGTCAGCGGATTAATGAGTTCGGGTAGCGCATCAACGTATGTCGATTTTAGTTTAGATACTGATCGGTATTCTAATATATATTCCACAATTTCGTGCTTGCTTTTTAGTTTTTGCAATACATCCTCGCTTGTCGAATATTGCTTTGTTTTCGTGAGCTTGGGTTTGTCAGTAATTTTTAGCTTTTCATATAAGATCACACCAAGTTGTTTGGTTGATGCAATGTTGAATTTTTCACCGGCCAGCTCATAAATTTTGTTTTCGATCTCCCGGAGCTCTTTACGCAGCCGGTCTGAAATTTCCTTCAGTGCATCCGTATCCAGTTGCACCCCTTGCTTTTCCATCTCTGCAAGCACAGGGATCAGCGGGATTTCAATGTTGTAGAAAAGGTCTTCCAGCTTGTTTTTCTTTAGATCAGGCTCAAAAGCTTCGCGCAATTGTAATGTGATATCTGCGTCTTCACACCCATATTCCGCTACTTTCTTTACATCAACCGTACGGATGTCTTTCTGGTTTTTTCCTTTTTTGCCAATGAGTTTTTCAATGGAAACAGGTTTATAGTTCAGGTAAACATCTGCCAGGTAATCCATGTTGTGGCGCATGTCGGGTTCCAGCAGATAATGAGCAATCATAGTATCGAACAATTTACCGTTGACTTCAATGCCGTAGCTCTTCAGCACAGTAATATCATATTTCAGATTCTGGCCGGTTTTTTCGATCTTTTTATTTTCAAATATTCCTCTGAATAGTTCCAGCCTTTGCTTTACCTTATCCTGTTCCATGGGAAAGGCTACATACCAGGCTTCGCCCTTTTTTATGCTGAAAGAAATTCCGGCCAGTTCGGCCTGAGTAGCTTCCAGACTTGATGTTTCGGTGTCAAAACAGAAGCTACCGTTCTTTTCCAGATTATCAATAAGTTCTTTGATTTCTTTTTCTTCCTGAAGCAGTGTATAATCGTGTTTTTCACTTTCGATAGTTTTACGTTGAGATGCAGCCTGATCATCAGTACCGGAAAACAAGTCAGGCTCATCATTGCTTGAAGGACCAGCATCAGAGAATAAGTCCGCCACACGCTTTTTATACTGACGAAACTCCAACTCATCAAACAGTTTATTGAGCTCTTTGGTGTTGGGTTTGCTTAACTCCAAATTTTCAGGATCATAGCTGACGGGGACATCCGTAATAATCGTGGCCAGTTCTTTAGATTTGCGCCCCTGTTCAGCATAATCAATAACATTTTGCTTTTGTTTGCCTTTTAGATCATCAGCATGATCAATGAGGTTTTCCACGCTACCATATTTTGCTACTAACTGTTTGGCTGTTTTTTCTCCTATACCGGGTATTCCGGGGATGTTATCCGAAGAATCACCCCACAATCCTAAAATGTCAATTAGTTGTTCCGGCTTTTCAATGCCATATTTTTCGCAGATTTCTTTAACACCAAGTACTTCAGCATTGTTGCCCATTCTTGCCGGCTTGTACATAAAGATATTGTCGGAAACCAGTTGTCCGAAATCTTTGTCGCTGGTCATCATATAAACCTCAAAACCATCTTTTTCTGCCTTTTTGGCGAGGGTTCCTACAACATCGTCTGCCTCATATCCGTCTTCGTAAAGTGTTGGAATATTAAACCCCTCTATCATTTTATAGATATAGGGAAGGGCTACGGCAATATCTTCCGGTAAAGCTTCACGATTTGCCTTGTAATCTTCATAACCCTCAGCACGTTGCGTTGGAGCCAGGGTGTCAAATGCTACACCAATATGCGTTGGCTTTTCCTTTTGTAAAACCTCAAGCAATGTGTTCCCAAAACCCAGTATGGCTGACGTGTTCAAACCTTTTGAGTTAATACGGGGATTTTTGTTTAAAGCATAATAGGCCCGGTAAATCAGCGCCATTGCATCCAATAAAAACAGTTTCTTTTTCTTTGACATAATTCCGGTGTTTAGCTTTCAAAGGTAATATATCCTGATTACTTATTATCAACACAATTTTGAACTTATAAAATACAGTAAGTAAGCAGATAACGAACAGGATTAAAAATATAGTAATATAGAATTAAAAATAATTGTTTCGCTTAGGAATTGGATTTATTATTTTTATATACCACAAATAAACGTTCATTGTATATGACAACAGAAAACAGCAAAGGCAAGACAGTGCGGAAACGCAAGGTAAAAAAAATCTTTGTGCTGGATACTTCGGTAATTATTTATAATCATGCCTCTATCCATAGCTTTGAAAATAATGATGTTGCTATTCCTATTACGGTATTAGAAGAACTTGACAATTTTAAGAAAGGCAATGACACCAAAAATTTCGAAGCTCGCGAATTCATTCGCATAATCGATAAACTCTCAGCGAATTATTCTCTGACGGACTGGATACCTCTTGGAAGACCTAAAAGCGGAAAGTTCAAGGTAATCATGCATGAAAACGAAGGCAATATGGATGCTGAGAAAGTTTTTCGTGACAATAAAGCCGATCACCGGATTTTAAATGCAGCTTTGACATTAAAAAAACAACATCCGCGCAAGCATGTGGTTTTAGTTACTAAAGATGTGAACCTGAGACTTAAAGCAAAATCTATAGATTTGCCTGCTGAAGATTTCCAAACCGGAAAAATTCAGGATGTGGAATCCCTCTATCCGGGTAAAACACTGATTGAAAACCTCAATAAAGCCCAGATAGATAAATTGTATCAGGATGGTGTATGCGAACCCGAGGACCTGGGAATCAAGAAACCAATAGCGAATCATTATTACATTTTACGTAATTCCCGTGCCTCCGGACTCGCCTATTACAATCCTGCAACACAGCTTATCGAACGGATTGAAAAAAAGACAAGCTACAGAATTACACCACGTAATGCCGAGCAGGTGTTTGCAATGCATGCAATTACCAATCCACAAGTAAAACTGGTAACACTTCAGGGTGTGGCCGGCACGGGTAAAACGCTGCTGGCACTGACAGGTGCTTTGGAAAAAAGACGTTTGTATAAACAGATATTTATGGCCAGACCCATTGTTCCGCTTAGTAATAAAGATATCGGATTTTTGCCCGGAGATATTAAATCCAAACTGAATCCCTACATGGAGCCTTTGTTTGATAATTTGAAGTTTATCAAAAACCAGTATAACGAAAAGGATAAAGAGCATAAAATGATTGATGAATCACTGGAAAAGGAAAAACTGGTGATATCGCCACTGTCATACATCCGAGGACGAAGCCTTTCCAACATCTGCTTTATAGTGGATGAAGCACAGAACCTCACCCCACACGAAGTGAAAACCATTATCACCCGTGCCGGCGAAGGAACCAAAATTATCTTTACCGGAGATATCTACCAGATTGATACGCCCTACCTGGACTCGCAATCCAACGGACTATCCTATCTGATCGACAAGATCAAACACCACCCGATCTATGCGCATGTGTTGCTGGAAAAAGGAGAACGCTCCGAACTGGCCAACCTGGCGAATGATTTGTTGTAAGCAGAGAATATTAGTCTAAATTTTATTCTTTTGTGGTCTTTTTGATTTGAAACCACTATTGTCCGGTTAAAAATAAATAAAAAGATATTAAGCATTGTATTTCATTCTTTTGAAATGCGATTACTTTTATGGGTCTCTGTTTTTGTGATTTATTATTTTCTGCTATAATGCCACTTTACAGAGCTTTGTAGTATCCGGGAATTTACTATTCATTAACATAAAAGACACTTCAGGAATTCCTTTGCGGTTCTTTGCTCCTTAGCGGCCCTTTGCGGTAGAAATCTAAAGGTTACTCCGTGGTATAAAAATAATCACAAAGGCAACAAAGGATTTTCACTAAGGCGCTCGAAGAATTTTACAAATCATTAGTACGGGTTCATATAAGTTAACCGGACAACAATGATTTTTATTTAATAAAAAAAATCAGAAAACGGTTTATCAACAAAATGATTAGTAGATAGTCTTGAGATTGATCAAAGCAAATGTTATCTGAATAAACCAAGCATTACCTTCGCTTTCTGCATCGACCTGAACCAGGATCCTTTAGCCGGGAAATAATTGGGCTTTAGCTAGAATTACAATACTGCATACCTTCTTTCTGAATGTATAAAATTTCATTCACGGGAAATTTTTTCCGGTGCTTTTCTTAACTTTGTGCAAAACAAAAAAAAACAAGGAGTAATTATGGCACTCGATAAATTAAATCAGGCGCTTGCTGCCGAAGTAAAGGAACTGGAAGATTCCGGCAGAGCCAAAGGAAAAGAGAACGTAGTAACAGGAGTAGTACAAGCCAAAGAAGGTAAGGGCCCGAGATACCTTCTGGAAGGCCATGGCGAGAAAGAATTTCTACGGATGAATGCCAATTCCTACCTGGGGCTTTCCCTGCGTGAAGATATGATTGAAGCAGAAGAAAAAGGAGCCAAAGAATTTGGCGTAGGTCCCGGAGCTGTTCGTTTTATTGCCGGAACCTATAAAGCACATACGAATCTGGAAGAGTGCCTGGCGAAATTTCACGGGCGCGAAGAAGGGATGATCTTTAGTGCTGCTTATGTAACAAGTATTGGCGTTATCTTTCCGCTCACTACCAAAGAAACCGTGCTGGTTAGTGATGAACTGAACCACAACTGCATCATACAGGCGATGCGCCTGAGCAAGCCTGCCGGCAAATATATCTACAAGCATAATGATATGCAGGACCTGGAAAAAGCGCTAAAGGAAAATATTGGGAAAGCCAAGCGTGCACTGGTGATTACCGATGGTATTTTTAGCATGCGTGGAGATAATGCTCCGCTGGACGAACTGGTGGAAATATGCAAAAAATATGATGACAAGTATGAAGAAGGAGTGATCTCAATCGTGGATGATTCCCACGGTGTTGGGGCTATTGGAAATACAGGTCGTGGTACCGAAGAATTTACCAATACTAAAGTTGATATTCTGATTGGAACATTGGGTAAAGCTTATGGAGTTAATGGGGGCTATGTTGTGGCTTCACATGATGTCATACGCTATCTGCGCGAAACAGCACCTACTTATATCTATTCCAATCCAATAACCGTTTCTGAAACAGAAGCTGCTATTAAAGCTATTGATATTTTGGATTCTGACGAAGGGAAAAGAATCCTTAAGAACTTAAAGGCTCGTACAGAACAATTTGAACAAGGTATTAAAGATGCCGGCTATGAGACGATAGAAGGAGCACATCCTGTAGTTCCATTGATGACCAGGGATACAGCTAAAACAAAAGAGCTTGTGAAATTCCTGTTGGATAATGGCGTGCTGGCCACCGGCCTGGCTTTTCCTGTTGTTCCTAAAGGTGATGAAGAAATCCGCTTCCAAATCTCAGGTGAACATACCGAGAAGGATATCGATTATGTTTTGGAAGTTTTGAGAAAATATTACCAACAATAATCAAGCTTAAATATAAAAAAACCGGCCTTTGCGAGCCGGTTTTTTTGTGAATAATCAATATTATTTCTCCATGGCTATTTTCCATTTGCCATCTACTTTAACAAGTTTTTGCTCGGATTCTTCCGTTTCACCATTACCATAAGTGGTTTTTAGCTTTACTTCAGCCTCGTCACCTTCCTCGTTTATCTCTTCCTCAAGAACTTCAACGGATTTAATTCCGTCTTTCTTTTCTAGTTCTGATTGAGCCTGAGCCATAAACATATTCAACTTGCTTTTTTCTTCATCGGAAGCTTCAGAATAGCCATTGATCATCTCCATAGCTTTATCTGTTTTTCCATCAGCAAAGAGTTCGGTGAACTTTTTAGCTGTTGCGCCCGGTGAATTACCTGCTTTATCACCGCATTGACTCACAAAGCTTTTTCCTCTTCTGAAAACCAGGTCTCCGGAATGGAATTCTATGCTATCGCTTTCTCTAAAATATGATTTTGAAGTATGATTTGTAATCAGAAGATAAGCAACAGGGCCTACTAGAAAAACCAGTATGACAATTAAAGAAATCAAGCGTCCTTTACGACTATTCATGATTTTTCCAAACATCTGAAGCTATGGATTTTGTTTCCGTTGTAAAGGTATAAAAAAATTAAATAAAAAGCGAATTAATTAAAAATTAACTTTCCAAATAAATCACATGCATTACTGTTTTTCCAACCACATCTAAGGTTTTTTGACTGATGTTATCCATATTATCCCTGAGGGTGTGCCAGTGCTCAAAGAACTGGCTGTTTCCCTGTTGGTCCAGAGCAATAATGTCAATAGTAGGAATTCCGGCAATTTGATTAATATACAGATGATCATCAATGATCCTTCCTGCTCGTGAGTTGACGAAATACTTTCCGTATCCAAGGTTTTGCCCTTGTCGCCATACCTTATCGATTATATGAGGAGCATAATATGCGGAAAATCCTTCATAGGGGAAGGTAGCATTTTTCACTCCGACCATATCCAGCAATATTCCATAAATAGCTGAATAATTAAAAACATGGGGATTCCGGCTCCAGTGCTGGCTTCCCAGTGCCCAGAAATTGTTGCTGCCTGGCGATTGTTCCCCCTGTGGTTCTCCATAATCTTCCAGGTCAAAAAAGATAATGTCAATACCGAGACTAGGTCTTTCCCTGTGCATCAAACGTGCCATTTCCATTAAAACACCAACGCCGCTGGCTCCGTCATTGGCCCCGTCAATAGGTGTATTATGCAGTGAAGCATCTTTTTCCTGATCGGCATAAGGACGTGAATCCCAATGGGCGCAAAGAAGAATTCGCTTTTTCTTCTCCCGATTAAAGATGCCAATAATATTCTTTCCCGGCATATTCTCTCCTGTATGCACTTTAGCACTGAAATTTTGGACAATGACACTGTCAGCATATGTTGAAAGCTTGTCCCTGAGCCAGTTTGAACAATGATTATGAGCTTCACTGCCAGGTACACGAGGCCCGAAATCAACCTGTTTTTTGACAAAATAATAGGCGGAGTCGGCATTAAATTCCGGTATGGTAATTTTTGGTTCCTTTTTTTCTGAGGATGTTAGTTTTTCCGGTGTTTGATTGTCTGCTTTTTTATCACCGCCACAGCCACTAATGATTATCAATGCAGTGATAAGTACTAAAAATTGTATATTTTTCATTTTGTGTAATAGTTCAATTGTATTCTTTTTATTGTTCAAGGCTCCATTCGGGTCCTTCAGGTGTATCCGTTACTTTAATATTCATTTCGTTCAGGCGGTTGCGAATCATGTCTGCTGTTTCAAAGTCTTTTGCTTTTTTTGCTTTCTGACGAAGGTCTAGTAAGGTTTCTATTACATCGTTTAAGATATCCTGATTTCCTGCTTCCTGAGCTTCGCTTTCCTTCTTTAGTCCAAGGATTTCAAATATAAAATGATGAAAAAGAGATTTTAGCTCCTCCAGATCAGCTTGAGCAATGTTGTTCTTCCCGGCCGAAGCTGAATTGATAAATCTTACAGCATCAAATAAGTGGGCGATCAGCACCGGGCTGTTCAGATCATCGTTCAGGGCATTGTAACATTTTGTTTTGAATGCCTTTACATTGAAATCTGATGTTTCACCAGGGGTTATTTTCTCCAGAGTTTCCAGGCTGGTCATGAGTTTTTCCAGTCCTTTTTCGGCTGCCTGCAGTGCTTCATTAGAGAAATCTACCGTGGAGCGGTAATGAGCCTGCAAAATAAAGAAGCGGACAACCATGGGAGAATAGGGCTGAGTGAGAACGTTGTGTTCACCGGAGAAGAGTTCGTCCAGGGTGATGAAATTGCCCAGGGACTTGCTCATTTTTTGACCGTTGAAGGAGATCATATTGTTGTGCATCCAGTAGTTCACAGGGTCTTTTCCGTTGGCTGCGACAGACTGTGCTATTTCGGATTCATGATGCGGAAACTGTAAATCTAAGCCTCCACCGTGAATATCGAAATTGTCGCCCAGATATTTTTTTCCCATAGCCGAGCATTCCATGTGCCAGCCTGGAAAACCTTCGCTCCAGGGCGACGGCCAGCGCATGATGTGTTCCGGTGCCGCTTTTTTCCATAAAGCAAAGTCGAAGTTATTCCTCTTTTCCTGCTGACCGGCCAGGTCGCGGGTGTTGGTCATCAAATCTTCCACCTTGCGACCCGATAATTTCCCGTAATTGTTGTCTTCATTGTATTTCAACACATCAAAATAAACAGAACCTTCGGATTCATAAGCATAACCCGATTCCAGGATTTTCTTCACAAATTCAATTTGTTCTATGATGTGTCCCGAGGCCGAAGGCTCGATGCTTACCGGCAAAGTGTTAAGCTGATCCATGTTTTTGTGATAGCAGCGGCTATAATAATGCACAATTTCCATGGGCTCAAGCTGTTCCAGGCGCGCTTTTTTGGCTATTTTATCCTCACCCTCGTCGGCATCATTTTCCAGATGGCCCACGTCAGTGATATTGCGGACATAACGAACTTTATATCCCAGATACTGCAAATAGCGAAATAACAAATCGAAGGTAATGGCCGGACGGGCATGACCTAAATGCGCATCGCCGTAAACCGTTGGCCCGCAGACATACATGCCCACGTTTGGCGGATTATTCGGCTTAAACGCTTCCTTCTTCCGGTCCATCGAATTATAGATATAAAGCGTATTTTCCATGGTAGCTGTTTTCTGCTGATTCCTAATATCTGACAAAATTAAGGGTTTTTAGGCAATGTTCAAGGATGAATTGGGAATTATAAATTATGAATTACGAATTATGAATTACGTGGTTTAACTCCCTAAAAATAAGACAATATTCATGTAGTCTGAATAATACAAAACCCTCTTGTCAAAAAGTGTAATTCATGATCTGGTAGCCGGCACCCCATATAAAATTATATGGTATAAAAATCAGGGAAACGTGGGAATAGCTGCAACAGAGACCCCAAAGGTATCCCTGTATCCAAACCCGGCAACAAATAGGGTGCATCTTTCATTGAATACTGCGATGCAAAATATTAGCTTATATGATTTGACCGGAAAAAAGATCATGAACATGGAGGTAGAAAATATAAGGGAAACAACCATTCAGCTTTCAGGTTTGACGACGGGCATTTGTTTTATTCGCATTCAAAATGTTGATCAAGTGTTGATACGGAAATTTATAAAACGGTAAGTTCATCTGTTTATAATTTTGTTCGGTGTTCGCTTTTTCTCTAAATCGCTTAGTTCGCTCAGTTCGCCCTCTCGCATCATCACATCATCGCATCATCACATCATCGCATCATCGCATTACTCATTACGCCATTTAATCATCCGCGTGTGTGTTCCGCCTTAGGCGGATCATGGAGGTTTCATCTGTTTATAATTTTGTTCGTTGTTCTGTGTTTGTTCGTTGTTTCTCTTAGTCTCTCAGTCTCTTCGCCTCTTCGCCTCTTCGTCTCTTCGTTCGCTTAAGTCGCTTTAGTCGCTTCGTTCGCCCTCTCGCATCATCGCATTTCTCATTACGCCATTTAATCATTCTCGTGTGTGTTCAGCCTTAGGCGGATCATGGAGGTTTCATCTTGTCAGACATACAAAATCATCAGAAGTCCCCCTGAAACAAATGGAAAATCAGGATGTTTTTAAACCCGTGTTCATGGATATCGGATTACTAAACCATATTGCCGGTATTAAACTTATTGGTTTGGAAAACCTGTTGACTGCTTTTGAAGGTAATTTAGCGGAATAATTCGTGCTACAGGAAATAATAGCCTCAAACCCTCCATTTCAGGAACAAAAGCTAAATTATTGGTTAAGGGAAGCTAAGAATTCAAATGCAGAAATAGATTGCTTGCTTCAGATTAAAAATCAGGTAATCCCTGTAGAAATTAAAGCGGGTAAAATCGGTAGCCTCAAATCACTTCATGTATTCCTGTCAGAAAAGAATAAAAAAACAGGAATTCGTCTAAACATGAATTTACCTGATTACGGAAGAAATCTAAAGACAAAGGTCAATTTCAAGAAACAAACAGAACTTAACTATCATTTGATTTCATTGCCTTTGTATATGGCAAGTCAATTAAAAACGCTTGAAATAGGCATTCATTAGTGTATAATATCTCTTTCCTTTAATTCTTCTTTTCAGAATCATTTTTCCTTCTTACTTTTATGCCCTTAAAAAAATACAATCCGATTTTGTGAAACCAATAGCATTATGGAAAAAATACTTATTACCGGAGCTTGTGGCCAGATAGGCACAGACCTGACCTTTGAACTCAGAGAACGATATGGGAATGACAATGTGGTAGCTACGGATATCAAAGAGCCGGAATCAGAAATGAAGGAAAGCGGTCCTTTTGAATTCCTGGATGTGATGGATGCTGAAAAGATGCATTCACTGGTAAAGAAATACAATATCACACAGATTTATCACCTGGCAGCGCTTTTATCAGGAACAGCGGAGAAGATGCCACTGAAAGCCTGGGATATCAACATGCAAAGCCTGATGAACGTGCTGGAACTGGGGCGCACGGAAAAGCTGAACCGTATTTTCTGGCCCAGTTCTATCGCTGTCTTCGGGCCATCCACGCCGAAGCAAAACACCCCGCAAACCTGCGTGATGGATCCAAACACGGTGTATGGTATCAGCAAACTCGCCGGTGAACGCTGGGTACAGTATTATTATGAAAAATATGGTGTGGATACTCGTTCTATTCGTTATCCGGGCCTTATCAGCTATAAAGCAGAGCCCGGCGGCGGCACCACTGATTATGCTGTGGAAATATTTTATGAAGCTATTCGCAAAGGCGAATACACCTGCTTCTTGAAAGAAGATGCCGCTTTGCCTATGCAGTTTATGCCCGATGCCATCAAAGCAACCATCGACCTGATGGAGGCCGACAGCGCAAGTTTGTCCGTGCGTTCCAGCTATAACGTGGCCGGGATCAGCTTCAAGCCGGAAGAAATGGTAGCTGAGATAAAAAAACATATGCCGGATTTGAAAGTTGATTACGAACCCGATTTCCGGCAAGATATCGCTGAAAGCTGGCCGGGAAGCATTGACGATACCGTAGCCCGCGAAGACTGGAGCCTGAAAAACGAATACGACCTGGAACGTATGACTAAAGTGATGCTCGAGGAAATCGGCAAAAAACTGAAGTAGTGCTCAAGTCAAAATAAAAAAAAAGCAGCCCTGAGAGTCTGCTTTTTTTATATAGATATATTTAAATCTGTGTAATTCAGTAAAATATGTTTTATTGCACCAATCTCAGTGTGATGTGATTCAAAAAATGATTTGAAGAGGTTGCTTTTTTTGCGTTTTAATATTTCGGAATTTCTGCTATCCTTTATAATAAGCTTGTTAATTTCTTTAATTGTTTTATCTGTTCTTCCTTCGAGAAGATAACCTAACATACAACCACGAGGATACTTTTCGGAGATGAACCTATCCATGCCTTCCTTGATGTATAATCTTTTTAAATCAGCATCATTCTCTTTTAATCTTTTGGCTTCAATGTAATATATGAATTCTTGCTCCAAGAAAATACTTGTTAGTCTAAAATCAATTCTCGATAATCTATCAGCAAAACCTTTAATTTTTAAATCATTCTTTGGTAAATAGTATTCTCTTGAGGCTGTGATATTCCACTTTAATCTTAGAGGATTTAAATTAATTTTTTCTAAGATCTCCTGTGAAATGTCGTTTTCATTCCAGTTCAACTGAATAACTTTTTCATTTAAAGAGGACTGGTATGCTTCATTGATCAATTGAAAACATTTCTGCTCATAAGCATTTCTGAATATTTTCCGAAAATTTTGGTTTAAAGCCATTGTTAATTCTCATTTAATATTTCAAGAATCAACTCGGAAGCATCTTCTAATGCCATTGATTTTGACCAAAACCTGCGTTGATTTGGGCGAATAATAAAAATATCATTGCCAGATTTATAATTAAGTTTTTTTCTAAAATAGATGTTAGTTGATTTTTTTTGCCATAGCTGCTTGTCTATATGTTTAAGTTGTTCATCAACAGATTTTGAGGAAATTGTGATTTCCTTCAGTTCATAGTTAAGAGAAAGTTTGATCATCATTAATGGTGTGAAAGGGCCTACTTTGAATATCGTACTATTAGCAAATAAATTCTGACCATCAAGAAAGCTATTGATTTCCTCGCTTATAACTTCTCCGTAATCATTTATTTGAATTTGAGGAACAGGATTTAGGGCAATAGATTTTTCATGCTTATGAAATAAATCAATATTGTATCTCAAATGCTGAATAATAAACTTGTCCTGTTCAATTAAGCGACCTAAAATTATTTCGTTTATCTCATTCTCTATTTCTTTATTAATCTCATAAAAGTTTGATTCAAATAGCAGCCCATTGAAGAGCTGAATAAGATGCATTTTTTGACTCTCACTCAATTTCCCTGGCAGGAAAGGAGCTCTAAAAAGTTCTTTATATTTTACTACATCTCTTTCGATTCCCCAACTTGAAGTCATTAAAAATGAATAGTATTTTACAAATTCAGAATTAAGAAAAATAGTTAACAGCTTTAATAAGTTAATGTCATTATTTTTTGAATATACTCCTATCAGTCCTTTCGAAAAAGCACTTGGATAGTCTACATAAGAGGCAATCAATGATAATTGGTTATCATAAACCTTGATGCCTTCATTGATTAATACATGTGTTGTAAGGTATGCCTCTAATTTGCCCAATCTTCTAAATTTCTTTGCTTTGATTTTATGTTTTGGCTTCGGAGTATAGTACTTAAGAATGTTTTTAGGAGTATGAATTGGTAATTTTTCAATTTCAGTATTTGCTTTATTAGCAGGAGTACTAAGCTCAAAACCAACACCGTAATCTAAATTATTTCTTTTCAGGAATTCACTAATTGGAAAGTAATTATAATTTAGTTTCTGTATTAGCTCCCAATCTTTCAATCCGCCCCACATGGCGATTTTCCATATATTTGTGTCTGGCTTCTGACATTCTTTTCGTGGAAGGTATTTCAAATCCGTAAAATTTATAACAAGGCCATCAATCATGTGTGACTTAATGTATGTTTTAGGTGCGTAATAAGCAATTTTAGCTGAAGGGTTTGAAGGTTGTTCTTTTTGATAAAAAACAATGCTTATAGGACCAGTTGCATCACTAAATAGTTGTCCTCCATGATTTTTAGGTGCTTTTCGAAGAATAGAAAAGTTAAAAACCTTTTCTACATAACAATTATTGAAAAGCCATTTTCTAAAACTTTGATAAGTTCCACCTGTATTTGTAAGCACCTTGGTGTTAAATATTAATGCTATTTCTCCCCTTGGAGAAAACTTCGTTGCTTTATGCAAGAATGGTAAGACTTTTTCCTTAGCGAAATCTTCATTGTTGCAATATTTCTGAATAGAAGGTAATAATTTCCTATTACCAAAAGGGGGATTGCCAACAACTAAGTCGAAATCAATGTCTTCAATCTCTTTGTTTCTTTCAATGGTATCTCTGCAAAATAGATTATAACCTTGCTTATCCGGATCTTTCTCATCTGGATCATTAATCAGGTATGGTAATCGTTTCTTTTGCCATAAAGTTTTTGGATCTAAATTGTCAACTAATGCTAAGTATAAGCTAAATGCTGCTATTTTAATGGCTTGCGAGTGCAGTTCAATGCCAAAAATGTTTTCAATAAGTATTTTTTTAAGTTGATTGTAATCCTTGAGTTTTTTGTTGTGTTTGTTTTCATATCTCTTTACCAAGCGCTTAAAGCTCTCAATCAGAAAAATACCGGAACCACAGCTTGGGTCTAAAACCTTGATATTGTACTTAGTATTAGTCGTTTTAGTTGGTATTTTCTCATTTAGAATAAACTCTACTAAAGCAGGAGGTGTATAATATGCCCCGGAATCTTCTTTGAGCGTATCATCTGTTTCAGCGAGGAAATTTTCATAAATTTCGCTTAATAACTCAATTTGAATAATACTGAAATTAAATAAACGCCAATCTTCAAAAAGATTGGTTTGTGAGGAATCTTCATAGCCAGTTATGAAGCATTGTTTTATTATTTGGAGATGTTCGTCAGAGATATTTTCATACTCATCTACGGTGAAAACATTGCCGTTAAAGTCCTCTTCTAATCTTGTAAACAATTTATAGGTGGATTTAACGTCATCTAATATGTCAAAATAAGATTTTGCACCTTCTTTAATATTGGAGTAAAATTTTTCATCTGTAGCGCCTCTGTCCTCAAGGTATAATAGGAATAATGAACGCAGAATAATTTTATGGATAATTCCTTTTTTAACACCTTGTATTTCAAGTTTATTTGCAGTTTTCACTAAGCTTGAAACTAAATATTTATCTACTCTTCTCTGCAGATTGATTTGATCTCTGATAAATTTAGCCTCTTCCAATGTCCATACAATACCTGAATCAATGGCAATCCTGGAAAAGAGTTTATTAAGTTTTTCAAGCTGTTTTTCATCAGAGGTATTAAATGCTTCAATCTCAATTCTACGAAGTTCTTTATCGAAATTAATATCTTTTTTGGTTGTAATAATAGGTCTCTCCGCACAATTGTATATTCGGATTTCTGTATCAGAATAAACATACAAAAAAAGAACTTTCTTGTAATTCCAGGCCTTTCTATGGATTTCTGCAATATCTCCAAAAGTTTCTTTGTCAAAGTACTCCACTTTTTTTAAAAATATGGCAGGAAAACTCTTCTCTTTTTCATCCTGATCAAAATAAACACTATCTATTTCAAAGTTATTTCCTTTTAATTCATTCAGAACAATAGCCTCGCTCTCTAAAAGGTATTCACTTCTAGAGCTTATAGATTTAGCTCTATCTAAGCCAATTAGCTCTATTGCTTCTTGTCCTGTCATATGATTATTTTCTAATCAAGAAATTTCGTTTAATATAATAAATTTTTATATACAAAGATAATTTTTCTTGAAAAAAATGATTAATCTCCTTGTTAATTTTAATGTTCGATGAAATCTAAAGAAATTGAAATAACTTTAAATCAAAATATTCAGAAAGCACGCATTTGAGGTCTGTTCTTTTTGTGTTAATTTTTACTTTTTTTTCAAATGTCAAACGACTAAAATGTCCATTTCGCACCCAGTGTCGGGTTGATTTGAAAGCCCTCTTTGATGAAGTTATTGGCTACTTCTATTTCAGAGCCTAATGAAAAGTTTTTGGTGAAATTATACCAAAGTTGTGGTTCGGCCATGAATATAAAGTCAGTATCCACATGGCCGTCAAAATCAAAATCTACCGGTTCTTTCCAGAAGTCGGCAAAACCGGCAAAGGTGAACTTCCCGTCAAAATAATTCAGTTCCCATACTCCGGTGATCTGAAATGACAAGTCCTCCACATCGCGAATATATTTGTACATAAGCTGCAGTGTAAAAATTTTTGAAAAATCTTCGTTGGCAAACGTATAATGCCCTCCAAATAGCCAGGCATCATTGATCTGGTATGCGCCTATATGCGGAACAGCCTCATATTGACCGAATCCACCATTGTATTCCAGATGAACTTCAAAAGGAGAATTCCAAAACTTTAACCCACGGGCAATTTCAAAATAAGCCATGTTAACTCCGGTTAAATTTTCAGAAATCCCGTAATCCATATCAATAAAATAAAAAGTAGAGCCCCATTTATCGGGCTTGTACATTTCAACAGTGGAGGTTAAATATTGGCGGTCTTTTCCGAAATCGTAATGCAATTGAATATTTTGGGCAGTCAGGTTAAGACCGGTCAATAATGCTAAAATAACAAGTATCTGTCTCATGGATAAGATTTTATTATAGTTCAGGGGTTGTTTAAATTTCACGCAAAGAAACTATTAAAAGCTCAAATAATCAACAAAATTCAAACAGGATTTTTATTGCTCATCAGGATTAATTATCTTTACGTTTTCAAAAAAAAATAAAGGTCATGACAAAAAAAATTTCACCAGCATTAGACAATCTGGAAGATTTTTTTCCTTCGGATTTCACAGATGAGCAAAAAGCAAAAGCGCAGACTCTTTTTTTAAAAAACCTGGCGGCAACAGCACATCATCATTACAAAGGGAAAATACAAACCTTACCCAAAGCGCCGGTACCGGCATTCAACTGGTTTAATGTGTGGTACACTCCGGGCGTATCAAAAGTATCCACAACTATACGCGATGATAATGATATGTCTTTTGAATTATCAAACCGCGGCAATTTGGTAGCGGTTGTTAGTGATTCCACGCGTGTTTTGGGCGACGGAGATGTTACTTCTCCCGGAGGCCTTGGCGTGATGGAAGGAAAAGCTTTTTTAATGAAATATCTGGGCGGTGTGGATGCTGTCCCGCTTTGTGTTAACAGTAAAAATGACAAAGGAGAACCCGATCCTGATAAAATCATTGAATTTGTCAAAATGGCACAACACAGCTTTGGGGCTGTGAATCTGGAAGATATCAGTCAACCGAACTGTTATAAAGTGTTGGATACATTGCGTGAGCAATGCGATATTCCTGTTTGGCATGATGATGCACAGGGGACAGCTTGTGTAACGTTGGCCGGATTGATCAATGCGTTGAAGCTGGTGAAAAAGAAAATCAGTGAGTCGAAAATTGTACTTTTTGGTGCCGGAGCTTCGAATACTACGATTGCACGCTTGTTGATCGCCGATGGTGCAGACCCCAAAAATTTAATTTTGTTTGATTCCAAAGGAAGTTTACACAAGGACAGGGAGGATATCAAAGCGGATAAGCGGTTTTATCGCAAATTGGAATTATGCGAATCCACTAATCCAAATAAGGTAATGACTATGGAAGAGGCTATGAAAGATGCTGATGCTTTGATATCGTTATCTAAACCTGGCCCAAACACCATCAAGCCGGAGTGGATATCTCTGATGGCAGAGCAATCTATTGTCTTCACCTGTGCGAATCCGGTCCCAGAGATATATCCCTATGAAGCTAAAAAAGCCGGTGCCTATATTGTAGCTACAGGGCGTGGTGATTTCCCCAATCAGGTGAATAATTCCATAGGCTTTCCGGGTATTTTAAAAGGAGCTTTGATGGTTCGCGCCAAAGGGATCACGGATGAAATGGCTATTGCTGCAGCTCATGCACTGGCTGATTACGCGGAAAAGCGTGGCATTAATCCGGAAAATATTGTTCCGACCATGGACGAAGCTACTGTCTTTCCCGAAGAAGCTGCTGCTGTGGCTATGCAGGCTATAAAAGACGGAGTAGCCCGCAGAAAAATCTCTTATCAGGAGGCGCTGGAAATTGCTAAAAATGATATTGAAGAAGCTCGTGCAGCAACAAAAATGCTTTCAGATCAAGGATTTATTGAGAGTCCACCACAAAGCATTATCGATGAGGCTTTTGAGAAAGCAGTGACAGATGTTCGTGAATAATGATTGTTGATGTATAGATTTTTTATTTTTTTGTAAGCATTTTCAGGATTTTATATGTCTTGAAAATGCTTATTTTTGTGTCCTTTGTTAATTTTGAACTTATGTATGAATATATTTCCGGTAAATTAACAGAAAAAAACCCTGCGTATGCTGTTATTGACAGTAATGGTGTAGGTTATTTTTTGAATATCTCTCTACATACTTTTACGGCACTTTCCGCAAAGGAAAAAGACGGAGAGTTGTGCAGGCTTTATACACACCTGGTAGTGCGTGAGGATGCTTTGATATTATTTGGCTTTTTTGATATCAAAGAACGTGAATTGTTCCGGCAGTTGATATCTGTCAATGGTGTAGGAGCGAATACGGCAAGAATGATATTGTCATCATTAAGCCCTGATGAAGTTTTTGATGCTATATTGAATGACCAGGTAAGTGTTTTAAAAAGTGTAAAAGGCATAGGCGCCAAATCTGCGCAGAGAATAATACTAGACCTGAAAGACAAACTGAAAAAAGATACTGATAGTGTAGATATTTTGAACAATGAGCACAATACTAAAAGAACTGAAGCGTTATCTGCTTTAACCATGTTAGGTTTCAATGAGAGCATTGCTGAGAAAGCCCTGACAAAGGTGATAAAGACATTACCCGAGGATAGTTCAGTAGAGCATACTATTAAAGAAGCATTAAAGCATTTATAGTTAAGTAAGAACAATACAAATAGAATAATATTTAGACTTGGCTCAATTCATAAAATATATTTCGGGACTGACTGTTTTTGGCATAATTATACTGTGGATCAGCTTCAGCTTTGCCGAAAATAAAGAATCTTCTTATTATTCGGAAAGTCCTGTCAACTGGGCGCCTCCGGATTCTGTCGATGATGATACCATCCCATATCCGTTGCCGGAAAAACCTTCTTATTTCGACATAGAATCTCAGCATAAATTATATCTTCAGAATCCGAAGAATTTTAATACTGAAATTGAATATGACCCTGAACAAAACCGATACTATTTTACACATAAAGTAGGGTCTTTGCAATATCAGACTCCAACATATATGACATTTGAAGAGTATATGGATTATGATATGGACAGGCGTATGCGAGATCATTGGAAAGAACGTGTCAGCCAGGAAAAAAATGGCGGGGATAACGGGATCATTCCGGATATAAACCTGGGACAGGTAGGTAATTTATTTGGAGCAGATGTTATTGACATAAGGCCGCAAGGGACTGTTGAGCTTATCTTTGGTGTAATGTCCAGCCGCCGTGAAGACCCTGCGCTGGATGTGAAACAACAACGAACAACCAATTTCGACTTTCAGGAAAAAATACAAATGAACGTAGATGCCAAAGTGGGTGATAAAATCGATTTTGGTGTTAATTATAATACGGCAGCTACGTTTGATTTTGACAATAAAATGAAACTTCAGTATGAAGGGGATGAAGATGAGATCATCAAAACAATAGAAGCAGGGGATGTGACTATGCCGCTGCAGGGAACCCTGATCCGGGGGAGTCAGAGTTTGTTTGGTGTGAAAACGAAACTGCAGTTTGGTAAAACAACAGTGACAACCGTATTTTCGAAACAGGAAAGTGAAACATCCAATATCACGGTATCAGGAGGAGCAGAAAAAAAGGAATTTGAGATACAAGCCGATGAATACGAAAGCCATAAACATTATTTCTTATCACAATACTTCAGGGATAACTATAATGAAGCGCTGGAAGACTTGCCTGTAGTAAACTCTCCGATCAATATTACTAAAGTGGAAATCTGGGTGACTAATATCGGACCGGCTACAACAGAGAACCGTAATCTTGTTGCGTTCCAGGATCTGGGCGAGTCAGATCCATATAATGATAAAATAAATCCTAATTTTGGATTTGGTCCCTATCCGGATAATGAATCCAATGATATATTGACCTTCCTGCTTGACCCTAATCAGCTGAGGAATATCAACAATTTATCCGGGTATTTGACCAATGCACCAGCCAATTTTGTCAGCGGCACAGATTTTGAGAAGATTGAAAATGCAAGAAAATTAAAACAGACCGAATACACATTAAACCCAAAGCTGGGCTTTATATCGGTAAATTCGAGGTTAGACCCTGACCAGGTGCTGGCTGTGGCTTTTCAATATACTGTAATTGGTAGTGATTCTGTTTATCAGGTGGGGGAGTTCTCAACCGATGGGGTAAATGCTCCGCAGTGTCTGATCGTTAAACTCCTGAAAAGCACTGCACAGAATACAGACATTCCAATGTGGGACCTGATGATGAAAAACGTCTATTCATTAGGCGCATATCAGGTGAATTCAGAAGATTTTCGGTTTAATGTCTTATACGAAAAACCGGAAACAGGTGTTCCCATGGGTTATATTACCAAAGGGGATATCAGCGGTGAACCCTTGATCAGGGCATTAAACCTTGATAATGTAAATGTTAACATGGACCCGGTTCCGGATGGGGTGTTTGACTTTATAGACAATGCTGCAACAAGCGGTGGAACGGTGCAGGCAAACAGAGGAAAGATATACTTCCCGGTAGTAGAGCCCTTCGGAAATGCTATTCGGGAAGCTATCGGAGACCCCAAAATTGCAGATAAATATGCGTATGATTCGTTGTATAGCATGACAAAACAGAATGCACGGCAGTATCCGGATAAGAACCGGTTTATCATGAAAGGGGTTTATAAATCTTCTTCTGGAGCTGAAATATCTCTCAATGCAATGAATATTCCACAAGGTTCTGTTACAGTTACAGCAGGAGGAGTCCCTCTTCAGGAAAATGTGGATTTTACCGTGGATTATACATTGGGCCGTGTTAAGATCATCAATGAGGGAGTTCTTAATTCAGGTACTCCGGTTAATATTTCTCTGGAATCTAACTCCTCATTCAATGTGCAAACTAAAACCCTGATGGGAACGCATGTGGATTACATGCTGAGCGACCGTGCCAATGTGGGTGCAACCATAATGAATCTGACCGAAAGACCGCTTACACAGAAGGTAAACTATGGAAATGAACCGATCTCAAATACGATATGGGGATTAAATGGAACTTATCAGGATGATTCAAGATTTTTAACCAAGTGGGTTGATAAAATACCTTTTATTGAAACAAAAGCGCCTTCACAAGTTACATTTGATGGTGAATTTGCACATTTGATACCGGGGCATGCACGCGGAATAGGAAAAATAGGAACTTCCTATATTGATGACTTTGAAGGCAGCGCATCCGGGTTTGATATTAAAAATACCGGGGAGTGGTTTATTGCCAGTACACCACAAGGACAACCGAACCTTTTTCCTGAGGCAGAAACCGATAGTATTGCTTATGGATTTAACCGGGCTAAATTTAACTGGTTTGTTATCGATCCGTTGTTCACACGGAATAATAATCTCACGCCCAACCATATTCAAAATGATAAGGATTTACAGTCTAACCACTATGTAAGGGAGATTCTGGAGAAAGAAGTTTTCCCGAATAAAGAAACTCCCAATGGACAACCAACCAACATGGCCGTGATGAACCTGGCGTTTTACCCGGAAGAGCGTGGCCCTTATAACTATGATGTGAAAGGAGGAATGTTTTCTGCTGGTTTGAATCCGGACGGGACGTTAAAAGACCCTGATTCTCGCTGGGGTGGTATTATGCGTAAAATTGAAGGATCAGATTTTGAAGCTACTAATGTGGAATATATCGAATTCTGGATGATGGACCCATTTATTGATCCGGATGGAACAGGTCCGGAAATGCCTATACAAGACGGTGGTGATATTTATTTCAACCTGGGGGATATTTCCGAAGATGTGTTGAAAGACTCCAGGAAATCCTTTGAAAACGGGTTACCAACCTCATCAACAGTTACAAATGTCGATACCACTCAATGGGGGCGAGTACCTACGTTGCAGGCTTTAGTTAATTCCTTTGATAATAATCCTACTTCCCGGGAATTCCAGGATGTCGGACTTGATGGTTTAAGCGATGCGGACGAGCAAAGCTTTTTTAAGGCTACTTATCTCGACCGGATTGCAAATGCATCAGGTTTAGGAGTGAATTCACAGGCATATGCCAATGCCAGTGCCGATCCTTCGGCTGATAATTATCACTATTTCCGCGGAACTGACTTTGATAATCAGAAACTTGGTATCCTGGAACGCTATAAAGAGTTTAATGGGATGGATGGCAATTCGCCAACTGCTGACCAGTCGCCCGAATCTTATCCTACCCTTGCTACTACATTGCCCAATATTGAGGATATTAATCAGGATAATACACTTTCCGAATCGGAACGATATTATCAGTATCATATTAAACTGGACCCACAGGGGATGAACGTAGGTACAAACTATATCTCCGATGTTTATGAAGCCCCCGTTACATTGAAAAATGGTAAACAAGCTCAGGTTAAATGGTATCAGTTTAAAATACCTATCCGTGAACCGGACAGGGTTGTCGGATCGATCCAGGATTTTAAGTCCATCCGTTTTATGCGTATGTTCATGAGGAATTTTGATGAGCCTGTTGTTTTGCGTTTTGCCACACTTGAATTAGTAAGAAGTGAATGGCGTAAATACAATTATTCCCTGCTATATCCGGGGGATTATGTCCCCAATGATCAGCAAAGCAATACTTCATTCACTGTATCTGCTGTTAATATTGAAGAAAACGGACAACGGAAACCTATACCTTATGTATTACCACCGGATATTGACCGGGAAACAAACCTGGGAACGACCAATTTGCAGAAGCTCAATGAGCAGTCGCTCAGCATGAAAGTCATAGACCTTATTGATGGTGATGCCCGCGCTATCTATAAAACAGCAGATATTGATATGCGTCGCTACAAAAAGCTAAAGATGTTTATTCATGCTGAAAAAGTCAATCAGAACCAGGTTATTAATGACGGCGATCTCACTGTTTTTGTCCGTTTAGGATCGGACTTTACAGAAAACTATTACGAATACGAAATCCCTCTTGAGTTTACACCCTGGAATATTTCAGGATTTGATGAGGATGTAATCTGGCCTTCAGCCAATGAGATGGAGTTGAAACTTCAGGATATTGTGGATGTTAAGCAGGAACGCAATATTGCCATGCGTAAAGGCAATTCAAATTATAGTTTAACCATTCCGTATATCAGTTATGTTGACGGGAGAAAAGTAACTGTCAAAGGATCACCGAATTTAGCCGAAGTGAAAACGATTATGATCGGAGTACGTAATCCGAAGAAATCGTCCATTTCTTCCAGCGATGATGGTATGGAAAAAAGTGCTGAAATATGGGTGAATGAATTCCGGCTTACTGATTTTACCAATAACGGAGGCTGGGCCGCTACGGCAAGAATGTCTGCAGACCTGGCTGATCTTGGAAATGTGACATTTGCAGGCAACATGAGCACGCCGGGATTTGGTAGCATAGAACAAAATATTACGGAACGGCAAATGGAAAAAATTTACCAGTATGATATTGCCACAAACCTGGAGTTAGGTAAGTTCTTTCCGGAAAAAAGCGGTATTAGCATCCCTATGCATTTTGATTATTCCGAATCATTCAGTGATCCGGAATATAATCCATTAAATCCGGATGTCAAATTTGAAGAAGACCTGGATACATATCCCAATGAAGCTGATCGGGATTCCATCAGAAAAATGTCTCAGGATTATACCATGCGTAAAAACCTGAACTTTATGAATGTCAGGAAGCGTAGGACCGGAGGAGGGGTCTCAAAGTCACAACTGTGGGATATCGAAAACTTTAACCTTTCATATTCATACAGTGAGATATACCATCGTGATATTGATATTGAACACGATCTTCAAAAAACGTATAATGGCGCTTTGGGATATAATTACTCAGCCAATCCGCAGGTAGTCAAACCCTTCCAGAAGATAAAGTTTCTGAACAGTCCTTATCTGGCTCTTATACGCGACTTTAACTTTTACTATATGCCGCGGATGCTATCATTCCGTACAAATGTGAATCGTGGTTACAGTGAAAACCTGCTCAGAAATAAAACACAAGCTGAAATTTTGATTGATACGACATACGTCAAAACATTTGACTGGAACCGGCAATACGATTTTAAATATGATTTAACCCAGTCTTTAAAAGTAGACTTCCGGGCAGATGCGATGGCTCGTGTTGATGAACCGGTAGGCCGTCTGGATAAACGAGACAGTGATTACTCGGCAAAAATGGATACGATTTGGGATAATGTGATGGATTTTGGTCGCATGAATCAATATACACAGGTTACAACAGTCAGTTATAATCTTCCGTTATCCAAGCTGCCATTATTAAACTGGGTTAATGCCAATGCCAAATACAAAGCGAATTATAACTGGACAGCAGCGCCACGTGCAGCTCAATATCTGGGGAATACGGCGGAAAACTCAAATACAGTTCAGTTAAATGGTAGCTTAAGTATGAATACGCTGTATAACAAGATCGGATATCTTAAAGAGTTGAATTCGCAGTCTTCTTCCCGTGGTAGAAGAGGAGGCAGAACGCCGGGCCGCGAAGAAGGAGGCAGGAGGGAAGACCAGGAAAACAAGGTGATGGAAGATTCAACGAAGACCAAAAGTAAGGGTCAGGAAGTCATGAAAAAAATCCTGGATAATACCCTCAGGGTATTGATGGGAATCAAAAATGTGTCCATTAATTATACTGAAAATAATGGAATATTGATGCCCGGGCTGGAAGCTGAACCTACTATCCTGGGTAATAATTTTGATATGAATGCTCCCGGACTTGGATTTGTCTTTGGTGACCAGCGTGATATAAGACAAAGAGCGTTTGAAAATGGATGGCTTACAACCAGCGATAAGTTGAACTCAGCTTATATGAAAAAACATACAAATCGCCTGAATGCCAGAGCAACTATCGAACCATTTAGAAATTTCAGAATCGAATTGACGGCAAACCGTAACTTCTCACAAAACTATCAAACCTATTACAGAGCTGATTCTTTGGGAGAGTTTCATAATTATTCCGAATCGGAACAAGGAAGTTTTAGTATGTCTTATCTGACCTGGAATACAGCTTTTGTTAGCGATAATCGCACGGATTATTCCAATGAGAACTTTGAGAATTTCAAATCATACTTAATCACTATTGCGAACCGTCTTTCAAAAAATAATCCGAATTCTGATTTCTCTATTCGTGATAGCCTCGGGTTTCCCGATGGTTACAGTATGACATCCCAGGATGTTATGATCCCTGCATTTTTGGCTGCTTATGGCGGGAAAAAGCCGGAAAAGATAAGCCTGGATTACTTCCAGACCATACCCTTACCTAACTGGCGATTGACGTTTAACGGACTTACAGATATTGATTTTATAGGGGAATATTTTAAAAATATCTCGGTAAATCATTCTTATAATTCTACTTATACCATAGGAGGGTTCCAGTCTAATATTGATTTTGAAGAAGGACAGGATGGATATCAATATATCCGAAATCAAACCGGTGTATTTATTCCGGAATATGAGATTAACCAGATGGTGATTACGGAGCAGTTCAGCCCTCTGATAAGTTTTGATATGACCATGCATAACAGCTTGATGGCTCGTGTGGAAATCAAGAAATCCAGAAACCTGGCATTGAGCTTTGCTAACAACCAATTAACTGAGGTCAGCAGCAATGAATATGTATTTGGAGCCGGATACAGGGTTAAAGATGTACAATTTGTATTTAAAGCCGGAGGGACATCCAGAAGGCTAAGCAGTGATTTAAATATTAAACTGGACCTTTCCATCCGTGATAATAAAACAATATTACGTAAGCTGGTAGAAGATGCAAATCAGATATCAGCCGGTCAGAAAGTTATTTCTATTAATACTTCAGTGGATTATATGATCAGCCAGTCGATTAACCTCCGGTTGTTCTATGACCAGGTTATCAACAATCCCTATGTATCTTCGCAATTCCGTAATTCAAACATAAATGCAGGAATAAGTCTCAGTTTTACTCTGGCGCAATAGTACCGAAAGGATTAAAGGAGACCGGAACCACCGGATAAACCCCGAATTTTTAGCTCAGAAATGAATGTGATATGGCAGAGTGGGAGGCTTTTTAGAGGGTGGAGTTAGTGTTTTGTCATTACAATACAAACAAACAGGAAAAGAGCATAAAACATATTAAGATATGTAGATTTTCTCTTTTCCATGCACTTGTATATCATTGCTGTTTTTTATTGATAATTATAACAGACTTATTTGTGGACTAATACATGAATAGTATTAAGAGATATCTGCAGGAGTCAAACGGAATTAACCTACACATCGATAAAATTCAAAAAAAATCTCCCCAAAACCTATTTAATTATAATCTTTTGCGATGCTGTTTTCTGATTATCATTCAAGTTTAAAATATATAGGCCAGGACTTAAGAAAGACAGATCGAATTGATGGCGTTTACCAAAATATTCCCCTTTGTCTACTAATTTTCCATAGGAATCAAATATCCTGTAGTTGATTTTGTCTGAACCTGCTGCATCCCAGTTAACCGATACTTCTCCTTTTGCCGGGTTAGGAAATAGCTGAAATTGAGTACTTTTACGCGAATTATCTATGGCATTAGGCTGGTCCTTATGATATAAGAAAATAATCCATTTCGCTACATACGGATTAAACATTCCAACAGTAGGTGGATATAAATAAATTGCCGCTTTAAAGCCACTTTGAGCAAACAGTTTTGTTATTTCCAGGGAATCTATGGTATTCCAGGCTGAATCCGCTTTATTTATGAAATTGGTATCACTAACCGCACTGCCATCTGTATTGATATATCGCAAATCATGGGGCTTGTTAATTGCTGAATTTGTATTCGTAAAAGGTGCCTGTAAACTGAAATTGCCGGGTTGATAAATCTGGCCGGTTCCCATCCAGATAATTGTCGCATCAAAAACTGTATCCTGCAGGGATGATAATTTAAAAGATACTCCGCCAAAATCTCCCGGCGGGTAATAGTCAATTGTAAAAGGAATACTGTCCACAGGACAATTTAGACAGGAATAATATGATATACTGCCACCATTGAAGTCATAAGAATTGTAATCTACCTTGAGAATTGCAATGGTTACATATCCTTCTTTGATAATCGTATCATTCTGGCAAAAACTGTTCAGAGAAACGAAAATACCTATTAGTAAGAAAGTAGTTTTTAGTTGTTTCATAGTAAAAATATATTTATTTGTTCTTTCAGTCTTGTTTATAGCGTAAGACTTCCTATAACTTGTTGTCAATTTTATTTATTAAGCCCGGTTTTGTAAAGATATGAAAAAAACAAAAAGTCACCAAATTCCTGATAAATGTATTGCTTCGAGAGTCTTCATTACACATGCTCTGCGTTTGGCTAACCTAAATCATTGATTAGTTCTCGTCAAAGGATGCTGAATCACCTTGCATAGGTAGTTTGTAGTTTTCAGGCTTTACCTGGCTGTCACCCTCATAAAACACATTATGTTAATTAGTTAAGAATAATAAGATGCTTATTTAAAAGTAATTATAACAGCGATACGATTATAGCTCAGGTCACTAAAAGAAGGATTCTGATTGACATTGGAAAGACCTAATGTATAACGGATTTCAGGTGACAAGTTAAGTTTTCCAAAGGAATTCTGTAATCCAAAGCCGATGTCAAGAGCAAAGTTTTTTCCATATCCATAAGAAGTGCTTGAATACAACTTTTCCAGAGGCTGCATATAGAGTAAGCCTGCTGATATAAACGGTTTTTTGTTTGTCTGGAAAGGATAATAAAGGGTCCTCAACCCACCTTCCAGCGCTACCGGGAATACCTCATAATAAGATGTGTTATAGTGCTGATAGATAAATTCGGTGGTGACATGACTTTTATTCATGCTTAGCCCGAGTGAAGGTTGGATGCTGAGATATTCCAGCAGTTTCCATTCCAGGTTTAAAGCGAACTGAAAACCTGCAGAATTATCAATGACATAGTTCGAGGGTAATTCTTTTTCTGCCTGCAACAGGGAGTAATTCAGGCCTATTTCAAATCCGGGTTTAAGGGATTTATTGTTTTCAGTTTGTGTGTAGCCGTTAACAGAAAATAATGCAACGAAAAGGACAATCAGAATATTTTTCATAATTTGAGATGGATAAGAGGGTTTGAATGTTAAAATAACGTATTCAGGAGAGTAATATTATTACAGGGTGTTGTATTGAGGTAATATATTTCAGGCATGTCCGTAGATCAAGGCCAATATTCCTTATGTAGCTCATAAAATGGAAGATTCGGGGAGCCAGAAAGGAATGATATCATAAAAAGAGCCTCTCACCGGACTCGAACCGGCGACCTATTCATTACGAATGAATTGCTCTGCCATCTGAGCTAAAGAGGCCTGGAATATTAAAAAGCAAAAAGTCGGGGTGATTGGACTCGAACCAATGACCTCTTCGTCCCGAACGAAGCGCGCTACCGGGCTGCGCCACACCCCGAAAAAGAACTATTTTGTCTCCCCGGAAGGATTCGAACCTTCGACCCGCTGATTAAGAGTCAGCTGCTCTGCCAACTGAGCTACGGAGAGGAAAGTTGCAAAACAACTACCCACATCAGGGATGCAAAATTAATAAAATTTATTCAAAAAGGGGGCTTATTTATTAGATTCACTGCCTGTATATCCCTTTTTATATGCGGAAAACAATCGTTGTGCCGCAACATAAGCTGAGATTTTCTGATCAATGATCATTGTTTCCATTTCTTTTTGAAGCTCCCTGATCTTCGGGTTTTGATAAAAATCATTCTTCAACCGCTCATTGATACTGTCATACATTCTGAACTTTTCCTGCTCCTGACGTTTTTGATAAAAATATTTATTGTTTTTTGTAAAAGCAATGTATTCCAGCACCATTTCCCAAATATCAAGGATGCCTTCACCTGTGATAGACGAACAGGTTTGCGTTCGTGGAGTCCAGCCCGATTCTTTGGCAGGAAACAAATGCAGGGCATTAGCATAATTGATAGCAGCTTGGCTGGCTGCATTTTTGTTGGAACCATCAGCTTTGTTAATAACAATGGCATCGCTGATTTCCATAATGCCGCGCTTAATCCCTTGTAACTCATCGCCCGCACCGGAAAGCATCAATAAAAGAAAGAAATCTACCATTGAATGTACAGCAATTTCACTTTGACCGACACCCACTGTCTCAACAAAAACATGATCAAATCCGGCCGCCTCACAAAGGATAATGATCTCTCTTGTTTTTCTGGCCACACCTCCAAGAGAGCCTGCCGAAGGCGAAGGACGAATAAAAGCTTTATCACTCCCGGATAAGCTTTCCATTCTTGTTTTATCTCCAAGAATACTGCCTTTACTTCTTTCACTGGATGGATCAATGGCAAGGACTGCCATTTTCTTATCTTTTGAAGTCAACCGGTTGCCTAATGCTTCGATAAAAGAACTTTTCCCTACACCAGGCACGCCTGTTATGCCTATGCGTATAGAATTACCAGAATAAGGAAGACAACGCTCAATGATTTTTTGAGCTGTTTCATAATGTTCGCCAAGATTACTTTCAACAAGTGTAATTGCTTTGCTTAATGTTACACGGTCACCAGATAGAATACCATCAACATATTCATCAATACTTAGCAGGCTTTTTTTTCGGCTTTTTAGTTTTTCAAGCAACCGCTCATTCATTGATGAGGGCTGGTCTATACCTTTGTTAACATGTAATGCTGATTTTTTATTTTGTGATGTCATGATTATTCTAATTAAATATCCGGAGCATATCTGTTTCCAATTTATTATCCGGGCTTTCGACAATTCGTCCGATTTCATTTTCCCAGCGGGAATAGAAAATCATAGTTGGGATCCTTTTTAAATTATAGTTTTTAATAAAACCGGAATCATTGCCGTCATTCAAATCCCGGTTAACTGCAATAATCGTGAGATTTTCTTTTGGGTAATTAAGCTTATCCAGGATTTTTATAAATCGGGGAACCTGTTGCTTGCTGTCTATACACCAGGTACCCAAAATTAGTGTAATCCTTGAAGTTACGATATCACTGATAACTGGCCTCAGCGTATCTATGTTTGGTAGATATGAATTATATTCATCTTCATAGTAACTATAGTAATCTTCTATTTTCGAAAATCCGTCAAGAGTAACAGGTCCCTCAAGCATCTTTTGGCCGGTTTCTTCATGTGTTACTATACGGTTATAGGATTCCGTTTTTTCTTCCTGCCCAAACGCATTCAGAACACATCCAATGATTACCAGGAATATTAAGGCTACTTTTTTCATTATGTATGAGTTTTATATATAAATAGCAGAGCAATGTTCAAAGTTAGTGCAAAACAATTGTTTTATAATATAACTATTCGAGAACTCGTTTGTTTTTTTCTATAACAAATAAAAGCATAATTTCATACTTTTAAGCTAAATACCTTGCTTTTATTCTGTATTATTCATTGAGATATAACTAAATGCAACTTTTTATTTATTTTTTATGAATAGTAAAGGTTAGAGAACTTTTATTACTA
>JAIPAE010000078.1 GCA_021740245.1 Bacteroidales bacterium
CATTTTTGATGCGCTAAATGATGTCAATAATATGAAAAGTACAATCACTTATGTCAAACAAAATAACGGATTGGCAGATTGCGCTGTATGCTATACTGTTGACCCCAAATACACAACAAGAGAAAAACTGAAAGCTCTTTTGCACGGAAAGATTTTACCCTCTAATATCTTTTCACTTGATTATTTTATTGATAAGGCTAAGCAGCTTGAAAATCTCGGTGCTGACATGATCACCCTGAAAGACATGGCCGGTTTAATTCCTCCTGTAAAAACGGCAGCATTATTTAAGCGCTTTAAGAAAGAAATAGACATTCCGGTAGACTTTCATACACATTGCACACCGGGTTATGGACTCTCATCAACAATTATGGCTATGATGCATGGAGCTGACATAATTGATACGGCCATTATGAGCTTTTCCGGTGGACCAGCAGCGCCTCCTTTCGAACTTATTACTGTTTTTGCCAAAAAGATGGATATTGAGATTGATGTGGATATGGAAGCTGTAAAAAGAATAGACGAGAAGCTTAAGAAAACACGTCAGGAATTATCAGAATATGATAATTACAAAATGTTTCCTAAAAGCTTTGACCCTGAAAATGATGAGTTGCCAAAAGAGATCGACAATCTTTTTGACAAAGCTATAGAGTATGCAAAGAAGGAAGATGAGGAGAATCTTATTGAAACCACTCAACTAATAGAAGAGTACTTTAATTTTCCTCCGGCAAATGAAAATGTAAAAAATGCTGAAATCCCAGGTGGAATGTATACCAATATGCTGGCACAATTAAAACAACTAAAGCTGGAAGATAAATTAAACCGTGTATTGGAATTAGTTCCACTTGTCCGGGTTCGTGCAGGATGTCCGCCTTTGGTAACACCTACCAGCCAAATTGTCGGTGTTCAGGCAGTAAATTGTGTCATTGATGAAAATTCCGGCAATCCTTATTACACAAATGTTTCCAACCAGTTCAGAGAACTAGTGAAAGGAACTTATGGTAAAACGCCTATTCCTATCGATCCTAATTTCAGAGAACAAATAGCAGGTGTCAGAGAAGAAACACCCTATGATGAGTCTTCCTATGAAAAACAGCCTAATCCTGAACTTGAAAAAGCCGGAGGCAGAAAACTTGCAGAAGGGGAAAAAGAAGAGTTATTACTCGAATTGTTCCCTTCCGTAGCAAAGCCTTTCCTTACCGAAAAGAAAGTAACTGATTTTCAGAATAAAATAAAAGCTAAAAAAGATGCTGAAAATGCAAAGCTTCGACTTGAAAAGGAAAAGTTCAATAAACTTAGTGAAGAAGAAAAACTAAAACGACTAAAAAAAGGATTATATAATTATGAATGGACAAGTGATCATCATGATATAGACGAAGATGATCATCATGAATAATGCTAAAAAAAGCGGTGCAAATATTACACCGCTTTTTTTGAGCTTCAAAATTTGAATTATGGATTGCTGTATGTACAATCAAAAGAATCTTGTTGTTTTCTTGCTTTTATAGCAGTATCCCCATATTCTGCTTTTTTCAAATATTCACAACCTTTTTCAGTTTTTCCCAAACTTGAATAAGCAATACCCATTTGTAAATGGATCATAGCAATTTCATCTTTATCTTCTTCAGCATCTAATAATTCCAGTCCTTTTTCCCCATCTTCTATAGCTTCTTTGTATTTGAAAAGCTTATTTTTAGCCAAAGCAGTGTAATAATATGAAAATCCATCCTGAGGGTCAAAATCCATGGCTTTATTGAATGCCTCTAAAGCAGCCTCGTTTTCCGAATTGGAAATAGCTTTAGCACCAATACGCCAGTAATAGGTTTGGCCCATCCGTCGTGCATTCTGTAATGTTTTCTGATCATCTGTTCTTTTGGCCACCTCAATAGCTTTATGCACCGTTTCAATCATTTTAGCATCACTTCCATCCTTACTGTACACCTGGGCTTTTTTCAGATAAGCTTTCGCCCACTCAGGGTCATATTCAATCGCTTTAGAATACATACTAATGGCTTTCTGATAGTCCATCATATTAGTAGCTTCTGAAGCTGATTTGTAATATAGCTTTGGTAAGATATTTTGAGCTTTGCTTACTGCTTTTTCATTGTTAAACTTTTTTGCAATCTCGACTGTCTTCTTAAATCTATTAATTGCCATGTCAGTACGCCTCTGTTTATAAAGCTTAACTGCAGATTTATAATACAAAGTAGGCAAATGTTTGTGAGATTTTTTCTGCAGTTGTTCAATCTGCTCTTTAATCTTTCCTTCAAGTTCACCTTCCTCAATAAGTTGTGTCGAAGTTTTTTCAAACTTTTCCAATGAATCAATTGCTGCATCGATATCGTTCTTATAGTTTTTAATGGCCCAATTATATGTTTCAGCAGCCTGCTGTGGTGTTTGAGCTGTTATAGAAACACTTGCTATAAGGGCTAAAAGAACCGCGGCATAGAATTTCAAAAATTTTTTACTATTCATAATTTTCTGTGTTGGTTGGTTTATTTCTTTAATTTTCTTTCAATCTTTCAATAATCTTGCCATTTATTCACACCAGGATTTTACTTCCTCTGGAGATGGATTTTTTAAATCCAGTTTCATTTTTTTCTTTAATCCACAAATATCATTATGTAATTTATTTGGATTTTGTTCTTTAAGTTGCTGCAATGTATTAATTCCTTTTTGTCTGATAACCTGAACCCAGTCTATGGGCACTCCTGCTTCTATAAAAGCTTCATCAGAATCGAGCACTGGTTTTTCATCCGGTTTCATCTGTGGAAAAAATAAAACATCCTGAATTGAATTTGAATTGGTCATGATCATAGCCAAACGATCAATACCAATACCTAATCCCGCTGTAGGAGGCATTCCGTATTCTAATGACTTCAAAAAATCCTCATCCAACACCATAGCCTCATCATCACCCCGTTGTCCTAATTCCAGTTGTTTTTCAAAGCGTTCACGTTGGTCTACCGGATCATTCAATTCAGAAAAGGAATTACAAATTTCTTTTCCGTTACAAATGGCTTCAAACCGCTCCACAAGGCCTTCATGTTCTCTATGTTTTTTCGCAAGTGGAGACATTTCAATCGGATAATCTGTGATAAAGGTCGGTTGTATAAGATTCGCTTCTACAGTTTCTCCAAATATTTCGTCAATCAGTTTACCTTTCCCCATGGTCTCATCTATTTCAACATTAAACTTTTCAGCCGTTTCCCTCAATTGCAGCTCATTCATTCCGGAGATATCAAATCCTGTGTATGCTTCAATGGATTCATACATTGTATATCTTTTCCATGGACGTTTAAAATCAATCTCATTATCACCTACAGTAACTTTTGTTGTGCCATGCAGGTCCAAAGCTACCTTTTCAACCATTGCTTCCACTAAATTCATCATCCATTCATAGTCTTTATAGGCTACATATAGCTCTATCTGGGTAAATTCCGGATTATGAAAACGGCTCATACCTTCATTTCGGAAATCTTTTGCAAATTCATAAACACCTTCATAACCTCCAACAATCAATCGCTTCAGATATAGCTCATTGGCAATCCGCAAATAGAGCGTCATATCCAGTGTATTATGGTGTGTTTTAAACGGTCTGGCGGCTGCACCTCCATATATGGGTTGCAGTATGGGTGTTTCTACTTCCAGATAATCTTTTTCATTTAAGAATGAACGCATGGAGGTCATCATTTTTGAACGCTGAATAAAGGTATCCCGTACATGGGGATTTACAATCAGATCAAGATATCTTTGACGATAACGCTGTTCATTGTCGGTAAAAGCATCATAAGTTTTCCCGTCTTTTTCTTTAACAACAGGGAGTGGTCTTAATGATTTTGCCAGTAACTTAAATTCTTTGACGTAAATGGTAATTTCACCCATTTTTGTGATAAACACATAGCCTTTCACACCAATGATATCGCCGATATCCAGGAGCTTCTTGAATACCACATTATACATGGTTTTATCTTCTCCCGGGCAAATATCATCACGTTTAAAATACAATTGAATGCGTCCTCTTTTATCCTGAAGCTCAACAAAAGAAGCTTTTCCCATTACACGACGGCTCATGATTCGGCCAGCTATGGAGATATCCTGAAAATCTTGTTTATTCTCTTCAGAAAAATTATTCTTGATTGCTGTACTATCTGTATTTATCTCATATTCTTCGGCCGGGTAAGGATCAATACCCAACTCTTCCAGTTGCTTGAGGGCATTATGCCTCACTTGTTCCTGTTCTGTCAATACTCTTTCCATCGAAATAAAATTTTTGCAAAGATAAAAAAATGCAATTATCAGCAAGTTACACCTTCACCAGGGTTGTGAATTTTATGAAATATTAATTCTGTTTTCTGTCCACTGTATTGTTTATGCTATATAAACTTCCAGAAATTTTACTTTATTCTGCGGATAAATTTCAACTTCATTCAACACATTAGGAATCAGCACTGTTTCTCCTTTTGTCTGAAATACTGTTTCATTATCTCTTATTTGGATTTTCATGTTTCCTTCAATACAAACATAAGCAACAAAAGAATCCAGTTCCGAATAATCTTTTTTCAACCCTTTGTCGAGCTCCAGTAAATTAGTGGTGAATTTATCAGAGCTTACCAATTCATTAGTTTTATTTATTTTTTGCTTACCGGTTGATTTAGCATACTCTGTTTTGGAAAAATCAATAGCTGCAACAGCATGTTCGGTATGCAATTCTCTTGGCAAACCGCTGGCATCTATACGATCCCAGTCATAAATCCTGTAAGTTATATCTGAGGTCTGCTGAATTTCAGCCAGTAATATTCCCGGGCCCAAAGCATGAACACGACCCGCAGGAATATAAAATACATCACCTTTCTTTACCTTTTCAAAGTTCAGCATTTCTTTTAAGCTACTGTTCTTTACACATTCAATAAACTCTTGCTTTTCTACATCTTTACTGAATCCGCTGATGAGTTCACTACCGGCTTCGGCTTCCAGGATATACCACATTTCTGTTTTTCCAAAAGAATTGTGTCGTTCACCGGCTAATTTATCATCCGGGTGCACCTGAATAGAAAGCCAATCATTGGCATCAATGAACTTTATCAAAACAGGGAATATTTCTCCATATTTATGATATAACTTATCTCCTGTTAAATCGCCCATAAAAATTTCAACTAATTCATTCAACGTATTATCTTTTAATGCTCCGTTATTCACGACAGATTCATCCCCGGGCACTCCTGATAACACCCACGCTTCACCACAGTGAACAGAGTGTGCATCAGGCATATTCATGTTTGTTTTGATCTTGTTGCCACCCCAGATTTTTTCTTTATAAACTGGTTTGAACTTCAGAGGATATAATACATCCATTTTTTTTCTTTTTTGTTTGTAATTCTTCCTGCTATTGCATCAACTTCAGGTAAACTGGCATAAACTGAGCATAGCAAATGAAATTAAAATATCATAACTTGTCCGCAAAGGTAAAAAACTGATATTTAAATTATATGCTTTCAATAAGAAAACATCGTAAAGAAGACATAGTTTGCTATTTTTGTGGCATAACTTTAACAACCTATGATAAAAAATATATCAGTCTTTTGTGGATCCTCAATTGGGAGAAAGGATATCTACCGTAATTCAGCAGTTGAGTTGGGATTATTGCTGGCACAACAAAATATTACGATGATTTATGGAGGGGGAAATATTGGAATGATGGGAATCATTGCAGATACTATGCTGGAAAATAACGGTTATGTCAAAGGTGTTATCCCAAAAGGACTTACAGATAAAGAAATAGCTCATTCCGGAATTCAGGAAATGCACGTGGTTGAGGATTTGATGGAACGTAAGAAAATGATGATTGCTATTTCTGATGCTTTTATAATTCTTCCCGGCGGATTAGGTACACTTGATGAATTTTTTGAAGTAGTTACCATGCTTCAACTGGGTTATATAAAAAAACCTGTTGGGATATTGAATATAGATGACTATTTTGAGGACCTGGTAAGAATGATGAACAAAGGAGTCAAAGAACAATTCATCAAACCTGTTCACCGGCATAACATAATTGTAGAAGCAACCGCCTGCAAGTTATTTGACAGGATAACCAGTTTTGAACCAGTGGAAAATGAAGCAAACTGGATTGAACACTTAAAGAAAGAAAATCGCTATTTATGATCATAATAGGAATAACAGGAACCCTGGGAGCCGGAAAAGGTACAATTGTAGATTATTTAGTCAATAAAAACAATTTCAAACATTACTCTGTGCGTGATTATTTAATTCATACGGTTAAAAAAAGGAATATGCCTGTAAACCGGGACAGCTTTGTGATTGTTGCTAATGATCTGCGCGCCCGGCATTCACCTTCATTCATTGTGGAAGAACTATATAATAAGGCCTTAGAATCAGGTCACAATTGTGTTATTGAAAGTATCCGAACACCGGGTGAAGTGGAAGCTTTACAAAAAAAGGGTCATTTTTACCTGTTTGCTGTAGACGCCCCTCCCGAAATACGATATAAACGAATATTACTGCGTGGTTCAGAAACTGATCATATTTCTTATGATACATTTCTGGAGAATGAAAAAAGGGAAATGAACTCTGAGGATCCGAATAAGCAAAATCTGAAGGCCTGCATTGAAATGGCGGATTTTGTTTTTCGAAACGATAATTCTATTGCAGACCTTCAGAAAAAGGTGCGAAAAGTGCTTGATAAAATAGAAAAGAATTAATTTAATACTCTTATTTAGCTTTAATAACGCCCTGATACTTTTTTCCAATCAACTATCTTAAAGAAATCTTCAATATAAGCCGGTTTTTTGTTTTGTTTGTCCAGGTAAAATGCATGTTCCCATACATCGCATGTCAGTAATGGTGTTAATCCATCACGTAATGGATTTTTAGCATTCTGACCCTGTGTGATATGCAGTTTCCCGTGTTCATCTTTTGACAACCAGGCCCAACCCGAGCCAAATAAAGTAGCAGCAGCTTTTGAGAATGCTTCTTTAAAAGCATCAAACGAACCGAAATCACGATTAATGGCTTCAGCCAATTCTCCATCTGGCTCTCCACCACCGTTTGAACTCATGCAGTTCCAGTAAAATGTATGATTCCAAACTTGTGCACCGTTATTAAATATTCCTCCATCGGCTTTTTTAATAATTTCTTCTAACTCTGCATTTTCGAATTCTGTTCCGGGAATAAGATTATTTAAATTATCCACATATTTTTGGTGATGCTTCCCATAATGATATTCCAGTGTTGTCTTGCTAATGTACGGCTCTAATGCATCTTTGGCATAAGGTAAATTCGGTAATTCATGCTTCATAACAATATGGTTTTTTTGCTTATTCGTTAATTAACTAACAAAAGCTTTGAACATTTTGTTTTGAAAAAGACAGAAAAAGTTTCCGGCATTCTTCCTTTATAAAACAAAAAAACCGTTTTTCTTAGTTTAGAAACCTTAATGCTTCCTGAAATTCAACATCAATTTGGTGAATAACCGGATAGAATGCCTGATCATCAAAAAAATTCCTGCCAATAAAGGCTTTCATCCTTGTTTTAAGCATAGGCTTAGCCTCTTTAAACTGTTGCGATGTCCCTTTAATGCCCTGATTGAAGGTAAACGTTTTAAATTCATTATACAAAGCATTGTTAACCTGATAATTATCTACAAAATCCTTTGCTGAATCAAAGCGGGCAAATTGTTCCCTGTTACGGTCAGCATATTGAAATGCAAATCTGAAAATTAAACCCTGTCGAATAATCTTTTGAGCAAGTTCATTTGGAAGACCTTTCTTTAAAGGGATAAATATGTCAGGATATATTCCTCCACCTCCGTAAACTGTATCACCACCATTGGTCACGTATATCCTGGTAGAATCTTTCGGGACAGAATCCATGTTATTCATCTCTTCGCCCTGATAGCGGTTTAATATTTCGAGATAGTAATCTTCATTATTACCATTTTCGTAAGATTTCTGTATACAACGCCCGGTTGGCGTATAATATCTGGCTACAGTAAGGCGAATAGCAGCTCCATTTTTAAATTGCATTTGCTCTTGTACTAACCCTTTTCCAAAAGACCGTCTTCCGAGGATAGTACCGCGGTCATTATCCTGCACCGCACCTGCAACAATTTCACTGGCTGAAGCTGACATCTCATCAATTATAATCACCAGATCACCTTCATGAAAACTTCCATAAGCTGTTGCTTTCTGTTCTCGTCGTGGCCGGTTTTTGCCTTCGGTATAAACAATAAGATTATCATCCTTTATGAATTCATCAGAAACTCGTATAGATTCAGACAAATACCCACCTCCATTTCCTCTTAAATCAAGGATTAGTTTTTCCAGTCCTTCACCTTTCAGATCAATCAAGGCTTTATGCAGTTCATCCCCTGTAGTTGCACTAAACTTATTCAGTTTCACGTATCCTGTTTCATCATCTATCATGTAAGCCACATCAAGACTATATGTGGGTATTTTATCTCTGGTGATAGTGAAATCAAGCAGGTTTTTCATTCCGCGCCGATATACAGAAACCTCTACTTCAGTATTTCGCTTTCCTTTCAGCATGCTTACGATACTATCGCTGCTAATTCCTTTTCCTGCTACAGTTTTTCCATTCACCTGAACGATTCGGTCTCCTGCCATGATACCGGCTTTTTCCGATGGTCCTTTTGCTATTGTCTTGATAACAACAATAGTATCTTTTACCATTCGGAATTGTATTCCAATTCCCTCAAAGTTGCCTTTTAGTTGATCATTAACTTCAGCAAATTGACTGGCAGGTATATATTCTGAATGTGGATCAAGCTCTTCAATAATATTTTTCACAGCAATTTTCGTTATCTCTTCTGTATCTATTTCATCAACATAATCCTGTTGAATCAGATTCAAAACATCCACAAGACGATTAAAAGTCCTGTTTTCTGTTTTAAATAACGACCACCCGGAATCCTGGGAATTAATCATATGGCTTCCTAAAAACAGTCCTAAGATCAATACCAGAGAAAAGGCTATAGGCAAATATATGGCAGGTTTT
>JAIPAE010000013.1 GCA_021740245.1 Bacteroidales bacterium
ATAACTGAATATCAGGCCAAGCAGAAGAAGTAAAATAATCTTTTTCATGAGCTTATTCGTTGTTTTCCGCAAAATATTATGAGATAAAAAAACTGTCCGGTGCTCAGCGTAGTAACAGCTTTTCTTATCGTTATTTGATCATATTAATGTACATAAATCTTTTGTGTAAGTCTGTGACCTTTGCTCAGCCGCACATTTAATAAGTATACTCCCTGCTCAAGGTCAAGGTTTCTCAGAACTATGGTGGATAAATTATCTGTTTTTCTGTTGAGAACCATCTTTCCTGTCAAATCAACGATAGTAATGTCTTCAATTTTAGCGGTTGCTTTAACCATCACCTTATCATCAACCACCGGATTAGGATACACAAACATGTTATGAGTGGTTTCCTGGTAGGTTTCAATTCCTGATTGGTCATGGCAAGCGCAATCATGCCATCCAAGGTGATCGAAAGTATTGTAAGGGAGTGAATCCCATTCATTGGCAACGATGAAAGGACTCGGGTTTGTTGTAACACCTGTGGTTACATCAAATTCCCGTACCAGTGTATGATTGCGTGTCCACCAACGGCCACCTAAGGCACTTGTGTAATTGGCAGCAGTGTCCATTGTCCAGGCTAATCCGGGGTCAACACCCACTTCACCCATCAGGTCAATTAATGTACCGTCAGTTAACTCCAGTGAAACAGCATCATTTCCATTCCAGTAAAATGTTTCATTGACATTATATACCGGGCAGTAAAAGCTGTCGGCAACAGCCTGAAGTGCTGGATCTACCATTGTATCGTATCCGGTGCCATTTGGATCTTGTTTGTCGAGTACCCCAACATGTACTGAATCCGGCTCCAGATAAATATCCTGAAGTTGAACACATGCCGGTATTACTTCTCCGTTTGAGTAACGGCACACTTTGTAATCAGACAGTAAAATGGGATTGTCTGATGCATTGTAAATTTCCAGTGCTTTGTTATTGCCACCGCCTTCTACATATTCGGAAATCAGAAGGTCGGAGCACTGTGCTTGTACTGCACCTATCATAAGGAATGCAGCGAAGATGAGGAATAGCTTTTTCATAATAGTGATGTTTTATTCTTTTGTGCTTTTCTTGCTGACAAAAATAGTAATATTCAGATTCGAACCCATAAAAAATCGTTCTAAAATCCAATGAACAATGTTTTAATATAAGCCTTATTATTCATGCATTAAGTTTAAGTCAGATGCAAGGCATCGAAAGTCGCAGATATAGTAGTCTATTTCAAAGTTTACCCCGTATTTATCGGGGACTTTCGCAACGCAGCAAATGGCCTGAAATTAATGCAGGATAACTTGCTTATCTGCTAATTCTTAACGGTAAACAGGTAAAGGATGGATGAGTATTTTCCAATAGCAAATTTGGGTTAAGTTATTGTTAATATCTGTTTAAGTTTCTTTTTTGTTTTCCAGCATGGGTTCAAGTACTTTTAAAGCATCGTCAATTGTATTAACAGAGTTGATAAGAATAGTCAGCTTGTTGGTTTTTTCTTTAAGACGGCAATGATTCGGGTGATTTTGTGCGTATTTTATAACATTCATAAATTGAGCAGACTGATAATAGTGGGAGTTCTGATTGCGAATAAAATGGCCAAGCAACTTTCCGCCTTTAAGAACAATTTTTTCAAAACCAATGTATTTGCCTAACTTTCTTAGTCGTTTGGTGCGAATTAATTCTTCCACTGCATCCGGTAGGGGCCCGAAACGGTCGATCATTTCCCGGCGAAAAACCTGCAGTTCCTTTTCATCTTCTAATTCATCCAAACGTTTGTAAAGGTTTAGTCTTTCGGCGGAACTGCTAACATAGTCATCGGAGATGAGCAGGTGGAGGTCACTTTCTATGGCGCAATCCGCAACATAACTTTCGGTTTCATCTTTTTGTTCCTGCTCTTTGTGAAACATGTTTTTGAATTCATCGCTTTTCAGTTCCTGCATTGCTTCATTAATGATCTTTTGATACATTTCATATCCCATTTCGGATATAAATCCGCTTTGTTCCGCTCCCAGAATATTACCGGCGCCCCGGATATCCAGATCACGCATAGCGATGTTAAATCCACTTCCCAGGGCGGAAAATTCTTCCAAAGCTTTGAGCCGTTTTCGGGCATCTGCTGTTAGGGAAGAAGGGGGAGGAGCCAGCAAATAACAAAAGGCTTTTTTATTGGAGCGACCAACACGTCCGCGCAACTGGTGTAAGTCACTTAAACCATAATGATGTGCTTCGTTAATGATCATGGTATTAGCATTCGGAATATCAAGGCCGGACTCAATAATGGTCGTAGCAACCAAAACGTCATAATACCCTTCAATAAAATCCAGCATTATCTTTTCCAGTTTTTTCCCTTCCATTTGTCCGTGGCCAACGGCTACCCTGGCTCTGGGAACTACCTTTTCCACCAGAAAAGCAACTTCGTTAATGTTTTGTATCCGGTTATGCAGAAAAAAGACCTGTCCACCCCGGTTGATCTCATATTCGATGGATTCTTTTATGAGGTCTTCGTTAAAGGCATGCAGCTCGGTTTGCACCGGGTAACGATTAGGCGGAGGCGTATTTATGATTGAAAGATCACGGGCACCCATCAGTGAAAACTGCAGTGTACGAGGAATAGGTGTAGCTGTCAGGGTTAAGGTATCTACATTGGCACGCAACTGACGCAATTTTTCCTTTACACTAACACCGAACTTTTGTTCTTCATCAATGATCAATAATCCCAGGTTTTTAAACCGGATATCTTTAGAAACAATACGATGGGTGCCAATAACAATATCAAGTTGCCCCTCCTCCAGTTGCCGTAATATTTCCTTTTGTTGCCCGGCGCTCTTAAAACGGTTTAGATAATTGATGTTAACGGGAAATTCAGACAAGCGGTCAATGAAGGATTTAAAATGCTGCATAGCCAGGATCGTTGTAGGGACAAGCACAGCTACCTGCTTGCTGTCAGCTACAGCTTTGAATGCAGCCCGGATAGCTACTTCTGTTTTTCCAAATCCAACATCACCACACACCAGCCGGTCCATAGGATAACTTGCTTCCATGTCCTGCTTCACGGCCTGAGTTGCGGTTAGCTGGTCAGGCGTGTCTTCATATATAAACGAAGCTTCCAGCTCGTACTGAAGATAGTTGTCAGGCGGAAATGAATGACCCTCTGTAGCTTTACGTCTGGCATATAACTTTATCAGATCGGAAGCTATGTCTTTGACTTTCTTTTTGGTGCGGTTTTTAAGATTTTTCCAGGCATTAGATCCAAGTTTATCCACTTTGGGTACCTTGCCTTCCTTGCCTATATATTTGGCTATGCGGTGAAGACTGTGGATGCTTACATAAAGGATGTCATCGTTTTTATACAATAAGCGCACAGCTTCCTGTTCTTTCCCGTTATTGTTGATCTTTTGAAGTCCATCAAATTTTCCTACGCCATGATCGATGTGAGTTACATAATCTCCCGGTTCAAGATCATAGAGCTCTTTTAGTGTTATCGATTCTTTATTCTTATAGCCAGACTTTAGCCGGAATTTATGATAGCGATCAAAGATTTGATGATCAGTGAAGTATGCAATGTTTTTGTCATGATCTACAAAGCCTTCATGAATAGCAAGTATTAATGGTTTGAAATTTCCGCGGCCTTCTTCTCCCCGTTGAGCCTGGATGTCTTCCAAAATGGTTTGAATCCGTTCAATTTGTTTGGGATTGTCTGTAAGGATATAGTTGGAATAACCCTTTGAAGCATTTTTTTCCAGCGTTTCCAGTAACAGATCAAATGTTTTGTTGAAAGATGGTTGTGGAGCATGATTAAAACTTATAACCTCTGCTGATGACAAATATTCCTGTTTTCCAAATTCAATAAGATGAAAAGACTGAAGCTGTTTTTGAAATTCCTCAGCATTGGTGAACAGGTTTTCTGGTGATTGCGGCTGTTCGGTAGTTTCTTCGAGTTTTGCAAACGTATTATCTGCCTTCTGGCGTTCATTGCTGATCAAATCCTGAGTCATGCTTATGTTTTCAAACCAGAGCACTGTTTTTTCAGGGAGGTATTCCAGAAATGTCTGACGGTCAACTTCATTTTGGCGCTCCTGAACATTAGGAACGATAGTAATATGGTTTAACCTTTCCAGTGAAAGCTGGTCTTCAGGGTTGAAGGAACGTATGCTTTCCACTTCATCACCAAAGAATTCTATACGGTAAGGTGTGTCATTAGTAAATGAAAAAACATCTATGATGCCTCCGCGAACAGAAAATTGCCCCGGTTCCAGAACAAAATCCGTTTGTGAAAATCCATACTCATGCAACAGGTCATTGATAAAATCGATGGAAACCTGTTCGCCAACCTGCAATCTGAATGTGTTTTTTTTGATGTATGATTGCCTGACGACCTTTTCAGTCAATGCTTCAGAATATGTGACAATTAATGTTTTCTTTCCGCGGGAACTTATGCGTTTTAACACCTCGGTACGGGAAAGCAAATTGGTAGAATCGGTTTTTTCCAGTTCATATGGGCGTTGGTAAGAAGTAGGAAAAAATAATACCTGTTTTTTATGATAAGGCTTACCTGCATCATCCAGAATGTTTTCCAGATCATTTAGAAAATAAGCAGCAGATTCTTTGTCTGCAAGTATAAACAGATGTATCCAGGGAAGTTTTTGAAACACTGACGTAGCAACAAATGCAGGTGATGATCCGGCCAAACCTGATAAATGGTATCGCGCCTCTTCTGTTATTTCAAGATTTTCAGACAGCGCTATGAGACGTTCGTCCGAAATGTATTGTTCTATGATGCTTTCAATATTCAAACTTGTCCTGATTCAATTGTTGAGGCTGCAAAGATAAAGATTTAAGCAATTTTATTGTAGCCTGTTTTATTCATGCAATAAGTTTATGCCAGATGCAAGTCATCGAAAGCCGCAGACATAGTGGTCTGTTTTAAGGCCTTCCCCGCACTATCAGCGAGACAGATGGCCTGAAATTATTGACCAACATAAAGAAAATCATAATACGCGATTAGATAAAAAAGCTGACCGGAACAATCTGTTTTTTGTTCTAACCGGTCAGCTTTGGTTATTGAACTATGCTATTCTTATTTCTTTAGAGCTTCATAAATAGCAGTCGAAAAATAAGCCAGATCGCCTGGGTTACGGGATGTTATCAGGTTCCCGTCTTTAACTATTGACTGATCTTTGTAGTTGGCTCCGGCTTCTTTCAGCTCTTCCGTTACTGTTTTATAGCATGTTGCGGTTTTCCCTTTCATAACACCAGCAGTAATTAATATTTGAGGGCCATGACAAATAGCTGCTACCGGTTTACCACTTTCATAGAATGTTTTGGCAAATTCCACGATCTTTTTGTTTTTTCTTAGTTTTTCAGGAGCTTTGCCTCCGGGTAAGATCAATGCATCGTAATCTTCCGGAGATACTTCTTCAATTGATTTTTGAATGTTGATTGTAAAATCGCTGTTGTAGGACTTTACTTTTCCGGTTTGTTCTCCTATTATACATGTTTCTATACCATGGGTTGTCAGATAACCAACAGGCATAATAGCTTCGGCATCCTGAAACCCTTCGCCTGTGATTACGGCTACTTTTTTGTTATTCATATCTTTTGTCTTTTCCGATTCAGTTTTTGTCTGTTTTTGTGTTTTGTCTATTGTATTTTGATTGGTTTTTTCTGGCTGTGAGCAGCTTGCTGAAAATATCATTATACCCGCAATGATATTGAAGACATAAAGTTTTGCTTTCATAAGTATTGGATTTATAAATTTTAACAAATGAAAGCACTGAGAGTTTTTATTAAAGTATGCTTTTATTAAAAACACAAGCTAGTTGGTTTGAGATATCTGAAAAATAAAAACAGTTCAGTATTAATTTTCAGGGAATGCCGGCTGGAATCTATTTGATACGATTACAAACTTCACACAAATCACCTGTAATCAAAGTGATTAAGCAATGATCTTTCTTTGTTTTGCAAATGACTATTACCGGTTAATGAACAAGGTTTTTTTATAACCCTCAAAAAACCTTATTTTTGTATCAAAATGAAGGGATATGAAGGTATTTAAGTTTGGGGGAGCATCTGTTAAGGATTCATATGCTGTTCGTAATCTGGCAAAGATATTGAATAATTACAAAGATGAGGATATTGTGGTAGTTATCTCTGCTATGGATAAGATCACTAATGCTTTGGAAGATTTGTTGGATAGCAAGATGCTAAAGCATGAAAATGTGGAGAAGAAAGCTGACCAAATAACCGCTTTTCATCAGGAGATTATCAATGATTTATTTCCTTCAGATCATCCCATTCATAAAGAGATAGGAGGCCTTTTATCGGATTTACGAACCCTGGCTTCCCGGAAACCTGATTTTCATTATGACCGCGAATACGATCAGTTGGTTTCCTTTGGCGAAATACTTTCTACGCGTATTATTCATGAATATCTGTTGCAGGAAAATATAACAAGTACCTGGCTTGATGCCCGCAACGTAATTAAAACAGACAATACATGGAGGGCTGCACGCGTGGATATGATGCAATCGGAATATCTGATCAGCTCTGTTTGGGAATCGAAAGGAAACCGACGGCAACAACTAATAACACAGGGATTTATTGGTTCAGACGATCGTAAAAGGACAACAACTCTTGGCCGGGAAGGCTCCGATTTCACCGCTGCTGTTTTTGCATATGCCCTGCAGGCGGAAGAAGTTGTTACCTGGAAAGATGTTCCGGGACTTTTTAATGCCGATCCTAAACGATTTGAAAGAGCACGGCAAATTAAACATATTTCTTTTCGGGAAACCATTGAGCTTTCATATTATGGAGCGAAAATTATTCATCCCAATACCATTAAACCATTACAAAACAAAAATATACCGCTTAAAGTAAAATCTTTTTTGAATCCGGAAGATGAAGGTTCGGTGATCAATCACGATACATCCTATGACGGAAATATGGAATCGTATATTATAAAATCCAACCAGGTTTTGATCTCTATGCTGTCCAGGGATTACGAATTTATTACAGAAAACAGTCTCTCATTCATATTCGCAAAGTTCGCGTCATACAACATGAAAATAAACCTGATGCAGAATTCTGCGATTACCTTTACAGCATGTGTTGACCGGGATGATGAAAAAATTGCTTCACTGATCCTCGACCTGAGAGACCGGTATCACATCAGATACAATGAAGAGCTGGAGTTGCTCACGATCCGCAATTTTAATGAGAACATAATCGGACAACTGACGAAAAATAAAGAAATACTGGTGGAACAGCGGAGCAGGACAACTGTGCAATTTGTGATGAAACCAGAGGGAATTGCAGAATAACTTAGCTGTGGAAATAGATAACAAACCTAATGAACGCATTTGACTGTATCAACTCTGACTTTATAATGATTTATCCCGATTGTATTGCGGTTTTATTTGAGTAATTTGAAGTAATATGCCTTTTGTTACTACATAAAACCAGCTTTTTTACTAGCACGATTCATAAAAAATAAATAAAAGTTACATTTAGCTATATATCAGTGCATAACACAAGTTTACAGGAAAAACAATATTTTTATTTATTTTTTATGAGTGCAATAATTACAGGCCATCTGTTGCGTTGCGAAAGCATTGAAATAGAACACTATGATTGCAGCTTTCGACGCCTTGCATCTGACCTAAACTTATTGAATGAATAATACAGATTAAAACTTCAATAAAATCAATTTTACTTTATCAACTATTTTTCTTAATTTCGAGCCGTTAAAAGGGTCAGGCCCTGTCCCGGTAAATTAATAATTATGAAACGAATTTTATCTTTTATCCTGATTTTTATGCTGACCGGCCAGTTATTTGGTCAGTTGTCGCTACAGACTTTGCAGTCAAACGCTGAGCGGAACCTGTTAAATGCAGGCTACTCCCTGTATGAAAGTCCAGAAGGTTCTCCATTGTCGTTAAGTGGTTTACAACAACATATTGAAGAGAATGTGACACTTGTTGGTATCAAGTTTGGCGGTAATATGTCAAAGGTGATATCTGATTCGGCTGTTACTAACTCCAGTTATAAATCCGGTATGATTGGGGGTTTTATGTTAGGTGTATATTACAGCAGATTTTTTACACTGGAAACAGGACTTATGTACGAAGGTAAAGGTTTTGTAAAAGATAACACAGATATCACAGAATATGAAGTTGATACAGCTTTTGTAAAAATTATGGACAAGTATGACCTGGAAGCCCGTTTTGATTATATCCAGATACCTCTATATGGCCGTTTGACCTTTGGTAATGCTGTCCAGTTTTATACAACCTTTGGCTTCAGCCTGGGGATTCCAATTGTTGCAGAACAGGAAGGAACCGTTCAAAGAAAAACTATCATTCGTATGAAAAGCGGTATAAGTGAGGAACTTGTAAGCCCTCCGGATACGCTTACTGGTGTAACAGATTTTTATAAAGGAATTGATCTATCCGGTGCTATTGGCTTTGGCTTCCAATGGCCCATTAACCCAAAAGGATTTAATGGACCTGCCCCGTCATTGTTTGTTGACTTGAAATATCAACGTAGCCTCATGTCTATAGGTAAAGAAACTGAAAAAGAAATTTTGGTTGGTGGAGAAAAAGAGGTGATTGTCATTCCACCACCAGAATTGTTTAATCAGGGTTTTGCAGTTACCGCAGGCTTTATCTTTCCATTATCTGTAAGGTAAATTACTGTTGTAATTTATTGATTATTAATTTTACCTTCCGTGCATATATTGCACAGAGGTTAACTTTCTGTTTGTTCATTTGTTGAAGAATCATGAAACGGGATTTGCATCAATATTCCATGAAGAAAAAAAACATGAGTGAAGAACAAACACCAAAAGCATTGATCACAGGTGGCAGCAGTGGGATAGGAGCAGCTTTCGCCAATGAATTTGCAAATCGTGGGTATGATTTGATTATAACCGGACGCAATGAGGAAGAAATCACAAAAATAGCTCACCATATCAGAACGGAATACAATTCCATGGTGGAAGTTTATATCCTCGATTTTTCCGATAAAATCCGTTTTAATGAGTTCCTGAATGCTGTAAAAAAAGATAATAATATTGATGTGCTTATTAATAATGCGGGTTTTGGAAATAATGCGTATTTCTCAGAATCAGATCCGGAGCTGCATCAAAAAATGACAGATGTTCATATTGCTGCACCGATGCAACTGACGCATGCAGTATTATTGGGGATGAAAGAAAAGAATAAAGGGACGATTATTAATGTATCATCCATCGCCTCGTTTTTGATAATGCCTAAAAGCAGTATTTACTCAGCAACTAAATCGTTTCTGACCGTTTTTACAGAAGTACTCTTTATGGAGCTTGCAAAGACAGATATTCTTATTCAGGCTCTAAGTCCTGGTATGACGCATACGGATTTTCATCAAAAACAGAATAACATAAAAGTTAAAACAAAGATGATTCAATGGATGCAACCTGATGAGGTTGTAAAAATATCTCTGAAAAAATTAAATAAGCAACGGGTGCATTGTATTCCGGGCTTTCAGGCTAAGTTTTTCCGATTTTTGGCCGGAGTAATACCCAAGAAGATATTTTATAAACTGATGATCCATGCCAGCCAGAATGGAAATTAAGAAAAATCACACTTGTACTGATCGTAGTAATGGGATTAATTGCTGTTACCTCTTGCAATTCATCCGATAAAAAAGCAGCCCGAGGCATGGTTAAAAGAATAAACCAACAGCAAAAAAATAAAAGAGACCTGCCCTTTCGGCGTGTCTTTTTTTGTTACCACAGATAATTCTTCCGTGATAATTTATTATTTTCGTATCAAAACTCACTTAATCATGAAAGAAAGCATAGCAATTTTATGTGGCGGAGGACCTGCTCCTGGCATTAATACAGTTATCAGTAGCGTAGCTAAGACCTTTTTACGCGCCGGATACCGGGTGCTTGGAATTCACGGCGGATTTAAAGGGCTCTTTGAGGCTGACCCACGTGTTGAAGAATTCAGCTTTATCATGGCTGATCGTATACATCATCAGGGTGGCTCAGCTTTGCAAATGAGCCGGTTTAAACCACAAAATGAGGACTTCTCTGTAAAAGTGTTCGTGGAAAACAATGTGAAACTACTCGTAACCATCGGCGGTGATGATACGGCCTCTACTGCCAACCGGATATCCGAATATCTGAAAAAAAATAATGTGGATATTAAAAATATTCATGTGCCTAAAACCATAGATAACGACCTGCCTTTACCGGAAGGAATACCAACCTTTGGGTATCAGTCAGCCAAAAATGAAGGTGTGCGAATCGCTTCCACAGTTTATGAGGATGCACGCACCTCAGGCAACTGGTTTGTGGTTACAGGAATGGGCCGGGAAGCTGGTCATCTGGCTTTTGGAATTGGTGCGGCATGCCAGTACCCTATGATCATTGTTCCGGAAATGTTTAATAAAACACGGATTACCTTTGAGAAGATCATTAATATGATCATCAGTGCTATTATAAAACGAAAACTTATTGATGTGGATTATGGCGTGGTGATGATCAGCGAAGGAGTATTCCACTTTGTTACCGATGCCGAAATTAAATCAACCGGTATAAACTTTACTTTTGATGCACATGGTCACCCGGAACTTGGCAATGTTAGTAAAGCGCATATCTTTAACTTATTGCTGCAACGGAAATTGAAGAAACTGGGATTGAAAGTAAAAAGCCGGCCTGTAGAGCTGGGTTACGAAATTCGTTCATCCGACCCAATCGCGTTCGATTTAATGTATTGCCGCCAATTGGGAATTGGAGTGAAAAAACTTTTTGATGAAGGCCACACTGGTTGCATGGTGATGACTACCCATACCGATGAAATTAAACCTCTATTCCTTAGTGAGGTAGCCGGGGATGACGGAAAAGTCAAAACACGCCTGCTCAATATGGATTCCGATAAGGTTAAAACCATAATGAATGAAGGTATGCAATATCTGGATGAAGAGGATTATAACGAAGCAAAACAGTATGTGGATAATCCCGAAGAATTTGATTTCAGAAAAATTTTGGATTGGTAGCTGTGTTTTCAGGCAATGTGAAAACATAGCTGTTCAATTCCTTAAACTTCTTGAAGTCCCATTTTACCTCCTCAAACCTGTCAGCGTCGTCAGACCTGTCAGCGTTTGAGTTTATTCCAATTCAAGCCCTCGTTCAATTTCAATGACGTCAATATTTTCGTTGTGCATGTATTTAAAATTTGTCTTGTCCCCGAACCATTCCATAACTTGCTTGCGTTTTAATTTCGTGGGATTCTCGCCAATGCATGTCAGGTAACTGCTCCATGTATAATCTGATGGATATTGACAAAATCCGTGATGTACCGGGTTATTATGGATATATAAAACGACCTGTCTGAGGTGTTTTTCATTATGAATTCGTTTTCTTTTGAATGGGCGTTCGAAAAGCGCACCGCGGGTTTGAATTTGTTTGTTGATGGCTTTAGTGTAGGCATTGAAAAAATTTGAAAAATACTGATAGGGAGGCTTCGTATCATCAAGCCCTGACAGGTTTGCAAAACCTGTCAGGGCTTGATGATCCTTAATCCGCACCAACAAATGAAAATGATTCTTCATCAGCACCCACGCATAAGACTCGGCGATTGGAGATATATGTTTATGGTAAAGCTGAAGAAAGTATTGGTAGTTTTCTGGTCCACAGAACAGATTGCGTCTGCCAACACCATGATTGTAGATGTGGTAGAAGTATCCGTGTTCTATGGGTTCGATTGCTTTCATTGATTGAAATGAAACCTTCCATGTTTCAGGTCGTAAATTATTCCATTAAAACCTGTCAGGTCTTATGCACCCATGACTATTTCACGATTATTTTCCGGGACCACTGGTTGTCATGGTTTTGGATTATGATCAGGTATAATCCGGCCGGATGGCTGCTGAGGTTAAGCTGAACTTCAGGTGATAAAGCATGTTTTCGCAGGATAACTTTTCCGTTGGTATTTAGTACATAAATAAGGTATTCCCCTTTTATCTTGTTTCTTGTATTGATGTTAATTTTTCCATCGGTTGGGTTGGGGAATAGGAGAATTTTTTCTTGATCAGTGATAGTTTCCAATCCGGTATTGAGTTGTCCGGTGTTGCATCCGAAAGTGTTGCGTTGAGTAGTGGTTCCATCGCCCAGTTGTCCGGTATAGTTGGCACCTGTGGCACATATGACATCTGCATTACCTTTGAGGCCTGTTGCATGAAAACCAAACAAGCTGCCCTGGTAGATATATCCATCGGAGGCGGCGACATGTGTCCAGTTGTTTGCGGTTTTCACAACTTCAGGACTATTATGTTGTATGTTGTCGCCGGTTCCAAGATTCCCATATTGGTTGAAGCCCCAACCGTACAATGTGCTGTCGGATGTAATCGCCAGTCCGAATGTAGAACCGGCTGCATAGGTTTTCCATCTATGATTGCCGGCGACTATAACGGGATGACGCACTTCTATTGTAGTACCGTCACCCACTTGTCCGTTTCCGTTGAACCCCCAACCCCAAAGCGTGCTGTCGGATTTCAAAGCCAGCGAAAATTCAAAGCCGGCATCTACACTTTTCCAGTTGGTTGCGCTATCGATCTGAACAGGAACACTTTTATTCATGACCGTATTATCTCCAAGCTGTCCGTTAGCATTAAAACCAAAAGCATATAAAGTTCCGTTTGTCTTAACAGCCAGTGAATGTAAGCCTCCTGCGGTAGCCTGTTTCCAGTTGGTATCCATACCCACCTGCACAGGTGCCAGCATGTTTGCCAGGCTGTCGATACCCAGCGCACCGGCATAGTTAAAGCCCCAGCTCCACAGGGTACCGTTGGTTTTTATTGCCAAACTGTGAGCATAGCCGGCAGCTATACTTTGCCAATTGGTGTCGGCCCCGATTTGCATTGGATGATTTATATCGATCTGGTCACCTGTCCCCAGTTGACCGTTAGCATTTAATCCCCATCCCCACAACGTACCATCATTTTTGATGGCTAAACTGTGAAATGCTCCTGCTGAAACTACTTGCCAGTTCGTATCGCTGCCTACCTGTACCGGTTCGTTATAGTTTGTGTTATTTCCCGTACCCAGTTGCCCATTGCCATTAAAGCCCCACGACCATAGGGTGCCGTCTGAGCGTATGGCCAGGTTGAATTCAGCCCCGGAAGCTACATCAACCCAGGTTATTTGTGAAAATATTTGGGGAGAAATTATAAATAATAAGCTTAAGATTAGAATTATCTTTTTCATAAGATTATAAGGTTAGTTAATGATTAATCGGATTATAATAAAAAATTTAATTTGTTAACCGTTAAAGTCACGCACGCGTTCCAGTTTCATAGCAAAAGGGACATCCTGATGATCAAAAGAATATTCTGTGGATTTACCCAGTACAATTTCATTAGAAATATCCATTCCGGATTGTTTTAAAGCTACTTTAAATTCTTCTTGAAGCTGTTGTTTGACAACCAGATTAATACTTCCGTAGTATAGTTCAGTGATGATAAATACACGCCTGATGCTTCCGTCATATTTATCCCAGTTTTTCTTTTTCAGCTCTTCCAGGTAATCGTCTGTTCTCACACGCATCAGGTTTGACATGGTTTTGGCTATAAGGCTGCCAAATGTAAATTTGCTGATATTTTTCAGTCCAAATTTATTGTCAATTGCATTTAATTTTGGATATCCAAGTGTTGAGGCTACACTTAGGTCTACATCAATAACGGTTTCTGCGAGATTGGCTTTTACAGGGTCTGTGTTGCGGGCATTGTCCAGGTGCTGTTGCCATTCTGCTTTGTCAATCAGGCCTGCATCCAGTATGGCATTAAAAATATGATTTGGCATACCGCGATGGTCGAATGAAGGTTTTCCAATCAAAGGGTCCCATACCAATGTGCCTAAGATAATGTTTTCGTTGGAGGCTGGGATCAATTCCAGGTCGTACTTGTTTCTGAATTTTTTAAGTTCCATAAAATTTGGGTTTGAATTGTTTACTTCCTTTAATACTTGTTTAAAAATAGTAAATTTCAATTTATTACCCAACAATTACCTTTAATTTTTTTTAAAACATGACATTATGGAACAGATTGTTTACAATTTTTATCTGCTCAGATAGTTTATAACAGCATTGTTGCCTTCTTCGCGGGCAAAATGTAGTGCTTTCCTTCCTTCGCAATCTTTAAGTTCTTTATCAGCACCATGTTTGATCAATAGTTTAACCAGAGGAAGGTTCCCTTTTTTTGCTGCGATCATAAGTGGCGTATTGCCATCGTCAGCCTGGTGGTTGACGTCAGCACCATAATCGATAAACAATTCACACAGTTCAGTTTTATCCCATCCGGCAGCCGTCATCATGTTGGTATATCCTTTTGCAGCTCCATCAGGGACTTCATTTTCCACTTCAGCATTGTGCTTCAGCAATATGATGACAATCTTATTTCCTCTGTTATTTTTGTTCATGCAGGCCTGATAAGTTGCTTCCCGCAGGGCTGATTTCCCGGTTTTGTCGGTTGCATTCACATCAACTCCTTTTTCAATGAGCAATTCTACAATTTGTCCGGTGGTATCTCCGTGAGCAGCCTGAATTAATGAAGTGCTACCGTCTTCTGCTGTAATGCTTGTTTTGGCTCCTTTTGCAATCAGTAGTTCTACCAATTCATTGTTTCCACGGTAACAGGCTATGTGAAGCAGGTAGCTTCCCCTGTTCATTTGATTCACATCAATACCGCTGTTGATAATTTCTTTAGCATGATCAAAGTCTTTCATGTATATAGCTTTCATAGCATCCGCAACATCTTGTCCCTGCAATAATTGGCATAAAATACAGGGCAGGAGCACTATCAGTATGTAAGTCTTGTTGTTCATGATAGGGATTTTTTTGAGTTATAAATTCAGAATATCTTCATTTAATATCAGGAACTTTCCTTTAGTGATCTCTTTTTTCGGAGGGTTTGAATTACCGCACAAAACAATAGTTCCATCAAAAGTTCCTTTCAGGGTAGGTTTTGTTGCTGTTACTTTCACAGTAAGGTCTGCGCCAAAGCTGGAAGAAACCCTGTCGGCGCACCAGGCCTCTTCATCGCCACAACTGAATTGGATTTGCTCTGCAGGGAATGTCTTTTCTTCGACAGCATTCAGCATTAATAAAAAGTTCATGTTGTCATCATCTTCCGTAGTACCTGTAATTTGGATATAATGATCTGTGATACTGGCGTCAATGTTAGTGAGATAGTACGATTTTTCGTCAAGCAAAAAGGTAATGTGAGATTTCCGGTTAGTTTGATATGCCCACTGGTGTCGCCGGCTTGTTTGTTTTTGGAGGCATTTTCCGGCATATTTTCCTCGTTGTTTTCTGATGTTTTATCATTGGCACATGAGGCCATAATAAATAGCAGAAGGGTAAGAAAGCTTAACCTCCGGAGTGTGTGTTTCATTGTCTTGGGTTTTAGTTAACATTAGTATTTTGATGTTAGTCTGTTCAGGTTTGAATACATAAAAATAAGACAAATTAGCCTGAAAATCAATAAGAGTTGATTATAATCAGAAAAGTGTGTTATGGGTAAAGATACACAGGAGCGTTGGCATTATGAAACAGTTATGATAAACCCCATCAAATAGTGCCTGTGCAATAATGAAATGAACCGAGGCATGATCCTCCGGATGGCGGAACACACACGCGGATGATTAAATGGCGTAATGAGTAATGCGATGATGTGATGATGCGAAAGGGCGAACGAAGCGACTTAAGCGAACGAAGAGACTGAGAGAAAAAGCGAACACCGAACAAAATTATAAACAGATGAAAAGCAGCATAAAGGATCAGCCACTAAAACCGGGTCGAACAATTATTCCCGTTTTAAAAGTATGGAATTCTCTTCGGTAAATTCTGTGGGTTTGTTTTCACCACTGCCAATTCCAAACCGCATGGTATCAGGATCGGTAAACTCAATAATTCCAAACAGGCTCCTCGTGTCTTATCTGTTTTATTGTGAATTGTTAGTAAAATTTCTATTGGTTCAACATCCATGTTTACTTTGTATGTTAAAGAACCATCCTTTCCTTCAATGGAAAAAGACTTACCACCGATTACTTCATCCCCGATACCGATTATAGCATATCCATCATCAAGAAATTGGAAAAAACCATATGCTTTGGTTTCGTCAACCCCGACCCATTTGCCGGTAAGATTAATAGATGAATCTTGTTGCCCCAGGGCAATACAAGGAAGAAGGATCAAGACCAGAAGTATTTTTTTCATAATAGTAAAGTTAAAATGATTTAAGATTCATGAACCGGGTTTTCGTTTTTTTCAAAATATTCAAGCCTGAATTCATTTCCGTCAAATATGCCATAAGTAAATCGGTTAAACCATTCGCCCAGGTTGTAATAGGTTGCGTTTTCATTGAGTTTTATTTCCAGCGGTAAATGCCGGTGACCGAACACAAAATAGTTAAAATGTTCTTTTTGCAGAATATCTTTGGCATATCCGATAAGGTATTCTTTTTCTTCACCAAGGAATTTTTCATCATTTTTAATATTGTTTATCCGGCTTCTTTTGGAAAGATATCTGGCCAGACCAACGGCGAAGTTGGGATGCAGCCTTGCAAACAACCATTGACATAAGCGGCATGTAAATACTTTTTTGAGAAACTTATAACCATTGTCGCCTTTTCCCATGCCATCGCCATGGGCAATGTAAAATGATTTTCCATTAAACCTGGCCCGCAATGGGTGGTGGTGTATTTGCATTCCCACTTCTTGTGAAAAATAATCTTTAACCCAAAGATCATGATTCCCAGGGAAGAAATGTACTGGAATGCCCTGATCCGTAAGGTGTGCAATCGTTCCTAAAAGCCTGACATGGCCACGCGGAACTACATGCTTGTATTCGAACCAAAAATCAAAAATATCTCCAAGTAAGAAAATAGCTTTGGCATCAGGAGCAACTTGTTCCATCCATTTGACAAGCTTGCGTTCACGTGCCATGCTGCTGCTGTGATCCGGAACACCCAAATGCGCATCGGAAAGAAAATAAATGTTTTTTGATTCATTCATAGCTGCACAAAGATAATTTATTTAAAAGCCGGGTCAATTTTCCTGACCATGTTGAATGGATTAAAATGGTCCAGATCAAATGTAAATCTCAAATTGGCGTATTTGTTTAGCGCTGCTACTGATGGCTCATCATTAAAATTAAAGAAGAATGAATAATAAATGCGGATATGCTTTTGAAATATACTGAGTGTTACACCTGTTTCATAGAAAAAGTCGCTTTCATATTGTTCCAATTCGCTTTTGCCGAAATTTCCAACACTACCAAAAAGGCCCAGCGGGACTACAATCGGCAGGTCAATGTGCATATTTAACGCATACAAATGTTTCCAGCTTTGTCCGAGAGGAGTCATGATATTAAAACCACCATCATTAAATTGCATATGATGGTTTAGCAGATGATCGTTTATAAAACCACGGTATGGCATTGTATGATCAAACAGGTAGTCTTTATTGCCGCTCCAGTTGCTTAGCCGGAATCGCATATCCAGATCCGTGTTGTTGCCATGGGCTAAAAATGCACCCCCAAATGCTCTGAACTCAATTGCGTTGTCTTTTTGGTTATATTGAAGTCGATAATTGTATTCTGTGCTGAATTTCAAATGACCATCCCAGTATTGGAGGTTCATATCAAAAGATTTGTTATGATGAATCTTTTCTTGCTCGTAGTGATAAAAAGCTTCAAAAACATGGAAATACCGGTAGACATTTTTGGTATAATACGTGCCGAATTCCCGGCCTGGAAGGTATTTCTTGTATTGCTTACTTATGAAGTGATAACGTAAACCGGTTTGATGCGAAGTCTTAATTTTTATATCCGGGGAACCTGAGAAAAAGAAATTTAATTCCGGGCGTATCTTCATGTAGTGTAGTTTATCATTATCCGATATTTTACTGTAATTATATTTTTTTCCATAAGTGCTTATTTGCCATGCCTTTAAATGCTTTCTCCCTGTGTATCCTGTGTAACTGATCCGCCCTTCTCCGTTGAGTTCACTGGTTCCGAAAGAGTATAACGGAGCCAGTCGATAGTGAACCGGAACGGAATATACAGGATCATTGTATAAGAGTAATCCGGGCATCACTCTATCAGCATGATTAAAGCCAATGACAGGTGTGTAGAAGATAAAGCGTTTGTCGGGGTCAGGCACATGGTAAAGCCATTTCAGGGATATTTTTTCAGCTTTAGGAAACAATTTGTTTCCATTGTATTCATTATTTTTTCTGTCGGTTTCCGGGAGGTTTTCGAAAGGGTCTATCTTCAGGGATATTTTTTCAGTTCCGGCTAATCGAAGAGTTTTTTTGTTTTGAAATCCTTTTATTTTTGAAAGCTGAAGGTCTTTATTAGTACGTTGTGAATGAAGCATAAATGGTGCAGCCATGTTACCATTATTTTTTAGCGTTATTTCCACACTATCGTCCAGAGATTTTACTTTTTTGATAGCATAATCAACACGTTTATTAGTTTGAAGCATTTCTTCCGCAAACCATTTGCCGGGTTCCGGATAATGTGTCTTCAGATGATTATAGAAATCTTCGGGTTGAGGGTGTTTAAACTTCCACTTTTCATAGAATGATCTGAAAAGGTTATCAAAACTATCTTCGCCAATAAGAGACATTAGATATTTGAATTTCAGAGCAGGGATATAATATGTTTGAATGAAATACTTGCCGGCATTATAATCTTTTCGAGATAAGGTGATGGGAAGGTCAAGTTTTTTAGCAGCTAAAGCCCGATATGAAAGATAAAAGATGTCGACATATTCCCGGTGGTCTATTCCGCCAATATTAAAAGGAATATTTTCATCAAACAGATATTCCTTTAAAGTCAGGTCTGGGAATTTTTTCTTCAGATATCGGTATTGAAAAAAGGTATTAAAGCCTTCGTCCATCCACGGATGTTCGCGCTCATTGAATCCGAGTACTCCATAAAACCAGTTATGGCCGATTTCATGGATAATAATATTTGCCTGACTTAACGGGAAGGATTTATCAAGCAAAGTAAACATGGGATATTCCATACCACCGCCATAATCTCCTGCGGATTGAGCTACTGTTACCTGCGGATATGGATAAACGCCGACTTTATCACTGTAATAGTTGATAGTGCCTTCAATAATTTCAAATTGATCAAACCAATGCCCTTTATCATCCCTGTATAAGATATGAGCTTTAATCTCCTTCCCGGATTTTTTTATTGTAATACGTTTGGTTAACCGCTTATAATCCTTTCCGCTACACCAGGCAAAAGTATGTACATTTTCAGCCTTAACAAATATTGTTTTATAGAGTAGAACTTCAGTTATTTTCGGAGTGTTGCCTGATAAATGTCCTGCTTTCCAGGGCTCTGTTTTAAGTATTGTCCCTGTACAGCCAACTGTATGGTTCTTAGGTACCATCAGCCGTATATTAAAATTCCCGAATTCGCCGTAATATTCTCCCATTTTAAGATATGGAATAAGATTCCAGCCTTCCATGTCATAAACTGCAGGTTTTGGGAACCATTGTGTTATCTGATAATTGCCGGATTCTCTTCCCATTCTCGAATAACCTATCTCGGGTACCTGTATGTTATATGGTGTATTGATTCTGATGCTGTCTTCAGGTAATAGTGGTTTTTGTAATCCTATTTTGACAATATCAGGTTCAATATAAGACATTGTCAGCTTTTGCTTTGGAGAGGTAAAGTCAAGCCCGCTGATGTATCCTTGTTCTTCTTCCTTTGCAAAATATATTTTATCCTTATGAAAGGGCGGGAGCAGTTCCTGTGCCATCTGCGATTCAGTATTGCCATATGCGTTGGGGTATAGATGCATGTATATAAATCTTAAAGTATCCGGAGAATGATTGGTGTATGTTAAAGAATAATTCCCTGAGAGATAGCTGCCAAATGCTTCCAGAAACACCTCTATGTCGTACTTTACCTCTTGCTGGAAGTAGGGTTGCTTTTGGGCATTTACAAAGACAGGGAACATGATCAGTATCCCAATCAAAAAAGAAAGTGAGCTCTTATTCATTTTAAGCAGTTTTTATTATATGTTCTCTTCAAGTACTGCTTTTAACATGCTGGTTTTAACATCTTTTGTAAGAATGATACCCTTTGGACTGATTAAAAACACCCTGTCGTTATCTTCTGCATTATACATTGTTAAAGCCATTTTACCGGCAGTACTGTGAATACTTTGATCTTTGAATTTTGTGGCCATATTTTTCCAGACTAACTTATCCTTTCCATGATATACATTTAAATGGATCACGTTGGAATAATTAGTCTGAATTTGATAAATTTTCTCTTTTTTTCTCTTATAGTCCGGGTTATTTTCAGACCAAAAATCAAGTAAAATGTAATTCCCCTTTAAATCGGAAAGGTTAACTGTTTTTCCGTTGATCGTTGAGAAAGAAAAGTCAGGTGCTTTTAACGAAGGTTGGAGTTTCTTTTCACGTTTGATTTCCTGGTTTTTCTGTTCATGAAACTGTTGAATTCGCTTATGTAATTCGAGCACATGTGGATTGTTGGGGTATCTTCTCTTTAAATTGTCATAAACCTGCATAAACAAAGATGAATGGCTTTGAACAGTTAACACCGGTTTACGTCCAAAAGGTTGAAACAGGGGAATAAGAACTGCCAGGATACTTTTGTTTTGGCGGACCAGATCGATTTGAAAATCTTTTTGTTTTTGATATACCAGGTTAACAAGTGAGTCGATACGCGTTTTATACTGAAAAGAAACAGAGGAATCATGCCGGGTATTGAGTTCCAGGTAAAGTGAATCGATTTCATCCAGATGCCGGAGCGTTTGTTCTTTGAATTTTTCCAGCAGTTTACTCCCTTTTGAACCGGTTATGTCGTAAGACCATGGAATTTGTCGTATATCGGTAGTAAGCTTTTGGGTTTGACCGGGGTCAACCTGCAGTATGACAAGGTTATCCCTCCCTGTACCAATGGTATAAAGCCCGGCGTCAGCCAGGCTCAGTTTAAATTCGACACTTCCTTCTTTATCGGTTATAGCCGAGTCCAGAACAGGCCAGCTATCCGGTAATAATTCATGGAGATAAACTTTGTTGGAAGCACTGTATGAGAAATTTGTTTTTATTATTGATTGATTGGGATTTTCACGGTTGCGACAACCAGCCAGGGAAAAAATAATTATCAGTACAATACCTGAAAAATTAAGATGGAGCGTTTTTCTCATAATGCGAAAAATTAACAAACATTGAATACGGGTAACAATAATAACGGATCATTATATAAGGCATTATAATTTACCTGATAATTCAGAAAAAATCAGTGTAAGCTTAGGCTCTGATTGTTTGGCTGCTTCAATAACATCTTCATGCGATATTTCTACGATGCGCCCATCAATACCAAGGTCTGTGATTACTGAAATAGCAAATACCTTAATCCCTGCATGGTTGGCAGCAATATTTTCGGGTACAGTAGACATACCAACAGCATCAGCACCTAAAGTGCGTATATATTTATATTCAGCAGGAGTTTCGAATGTAGGACCGGAAATGCCAGCATAAGTGCCTGTTTGGTAGCGTATCCCGTTTTTGCGAGCGATAGTTTTTACTTCGTCGATCAAAGATTTGTTATATGGTTCACTCATATCAGGAAATCGGGGCCCGATCCGTTCATCATTGGAGCCAATCAATGGATTGGTACCCATCAGATTGATATGATCAGTAATAATCATCAGATCGCCGATTTCGAAATCCGGATTCATACCCCCGCTTGCATTGGAAAGTAAAAGATGCTCTACTCCCAGAAACTTCATCACACGAATTGGGAAAACCACTTGCTGCATACTGTAACCTTCATAATAGTGAAATCTTCCCTGCATGGCTAAAACTTCTGTTCCTTTTAAACGACCAAATATCAAACGTCCTTCATGCCCCACTACAGTGGATACAGGAAAATTCGGGATGTCTTTGTATTCAAGTGATACTTCAACATCAATTTTACTTGATAAATTACCCAGCCCTGAACCTAATACGATAGCTACCCGGGGCCTTAAACTTGTTTTTTCTTTTATGAAATCAGCGGTTTGTTTTATGGTTTCGTACATAATCTAAAATTTGCCTGTTAAATGCTTCTTTATCTTCGTTATGCAAATCTACATGAATTGGCCAATAAAAAACAGGTAAATGTCCAATAATTTTTATGATTTCCGGGGTGCTAAGCCGCATTGCATCTTTTTCGGTAGTAATGATGATCTTATTCAGGCTGACAATTTCCTCGAAAGTTTTTTTGATCTTTACAGCATCCTTTATTGTAAATTTGTGATGGTCAGGATATTTGATCTTATGTAGTTCGGTGCACTCTTCGGCAATTTTGGCTTCCAAAGGGTAAGGATTAGCAATACCGGTAACCATGAGAATAGCATAAGTTTTTCCCCATTTAGGTGTTTTTTTCAGTAAAGGAATGGGTTTTGGTTTTCCGTAATCAATGAAGGAAAAATAAAGCTTTTGATGGCTTGCAGGTTTTATCTCTTCTTGTAGTGTTCTGCGTGTAATAGGTGATAATACTTTCCCTGATTTGGATACTACTATAATGTCAGCGCGTTTGTAGCCATTTCGGAATTCTCGTAATCGTCCCGTGGGCATCAGAAAATCCTTATGGTATGGATGGAAGAAATCTGATAACAAAATGTTTAAACCTGGCTTGATCCAACGGTGCTGAAAAGCATCATCAAGAATAATCACATCTATTTCCGGATGTTCTTGTAACAATTTGTTGCATCCATGCCAGCGATTTTCATCAACAGCAATAAAAACAGGATCGTTTTTAAAAGTATTGTAAAATTGCATGGGTTCATCACCTATAATGGCAGCATTTGATTGTTCGCCCGCAAGTTTAAAACCACTGTTTTTTCTGCGGTAACCCCGGCTTACAATACCAACGGTATAGTTTTTACTTAACAGGTTTGTTATGTATTCAACATGTGGGCTTTTCCCGGTTCCTCCAACTGTAATATTTCCCACTGATATGGATGGCACAGGAAGTTCCCTGCTGTGTAATATATTCCAGTCAAAAAATTTATTCCGTAATGCAGTTAATATTCCAAACAGAAGTGAGAACGGATAAAGTATTATTTTGATCAGAATATTCATAATCAATAGTTAATAGTATATATTCAACAAAAAATTTTGTTTAACGTTAACAGTTTTGCATATTATAAAAAAAATATGGGTTGAGCAAAAATAATTTACATAATTTAGCATTTTAAATTATCCGATTTACAATTGTATAAACAATATTTATGTTAATTATTGGAATTGCTGGTGGCTCAGGAAGTGGTAAAACCACGGTTGTGCGAAGAATTACCGAATGTTTGCCGGAAGCTTCTGTTGCTGTAATATCTCAGGATGCTTATTATAAAGATAAAGGTCATTTGAGTGAGGAAGAAAAGAAAACAATCAATTTTGATCATCCGGAATCTATAGAATTTAATTTATTAATAGACCATATTGATGCTTTACAAAAAGGTGAAGTGATAGACCGTCCGGTATATTCTTATGTCACATGTGCCAGATCAACCGAAACGGTTGCTGTAGAGCCCAGACGTGTTATTATCATTGAAGGGATATTGATTTTAACTGATGAGGAATTGCGAAAACGTATGGGAATAAAGGTTTATGTCGATGCTGATGCAGATAAGCGCCTTATTCGAATTATCAACCGGGATATTCAGGAAAGAGGTCGTAATTATTTACAGGTACTGGAACATTATGAGAAGTTTGTGCGTCCTATGCATTTGCAATTTATAGAACCTACTAAGCGTTATGCTGACCTGATTATACCTCAGGGAGGTAAAAATCGTGTTGCCATAGATATTTTAGCCGCCAGGATAAAACAAAACCTGGAAAATTAAATGCCAGTTTACAAACTTGAAGAAAATACAATTGATTTTCCTCATCCTTCTTTGTCTGAAGATGATGGTTTGCTTGCATTTGGTGGTGATCTGAGTGTGCCCAGATTGATAGAGGCATACAAAAACGGGATTTTTCCATGGTATGGACACGGGCAACCTGTGTTGTGGTGGTCGCTGGACCCGCGATTAGTATTATTTCCTAAGGAATTCAAACCGTCAAAATCCTTATGCAGACTTGTCAGAAAACAAAAGTTCAAAGTTACTGTTGACACTGCTTTTAGTGATGTCATTCGTGCTTGTGCCAATGTTCCACGATCTGATCAGGAGGGAACATGGATTTTACCCGAGATGATTAAGGCATATGAAAGTCTTCATTATCATGGTTATGCTCACAGCTTTGAAACGTGGTATGATGGTAAACTGGCTGGCGGATTGTATGGTGTCAGTATTGGAAAAGCATTTTTCGGGGAATCAATGTTTCATTTTATGAACGATGCCTCGAAAGTGGCATTTTATCATTTCGTAATGCACCTTGAAAATGCAGGATTTTATTTTGTTGATGCCCAGATGAGCACAAAGCACCTGTTGAGCCTGGGCGCCAGAGAGATATCCCGTGAAAAATATTTGGTTCTCCTGAAAAAAGCAATTCAGGAAGACGAGGGAAAAGTATGGAATAAAGGTAGTGTTTAAGGCATGGTAAACTCACCATTGGCTGATTATCTCCATGAAAATAATTGCTCTGCTTGCACAGCAATACACATTTTTAAGAATCAGGTAAAATCTTCACCGAAATCAGATTTTACTTTTTTGACATAATCACGGATTTTCTGTTCGTCTTGTTTTTTGCAAATGAGTAATGCTTTATCATCATCAACCACGATATAGTCTTTGAGCCCCTGGATGACGGTTGCTTTATTATCGATAACTTTAATAACGCAGTTTTCCGTATTGTCCAGGATCAGTTTTTGTCCACGAACAGCATTGTTGTTTTCATCAAGCGCTGAGTGTTCAAACAAAGACCCCCAAGTTCCAATGTCCGACCAGCCAATATCAGTGCATAATACATGAACATTATCGGCTTTTTCCATGATACCATAGTCAATAGAAATTGTTTCGCATTTGCTGTAAATGCTCTCTATGGCTTTTGTTTCCAACGCTGTGTTAAATTTCTCAATTTGTTCTTCAAACAGCATATTCATATCTGGAAGGTAAGCATCAAAAGCCTTTAAAATACTTTCCACGGTCCATATGAACATTCCGGAGTTCCAGTAAAAATTTCCGTCTTCCAAAAATTCTTGAGCAGTTTTCAGATCGGGCTTCTCAGTAAACTTCACGACCGGATGCAAGCTATAAAATTCATCTCGTTGCTCAACGGTGCTACCGTCGGCTTTAATGTAGCCATATCCGGTTTCCGGACGGTGAGGTTTGATGCCCATGGTTAGCAGAACATTATGATGGCAGGCAAATTCAAATCCCTGTTCTACAACGTGTGTAAACACATTTTCTTTCATCACCAGATGATCGGAAGGGGCAACAATAATGCGGGCATCAGGATTTATTTTCTGGATTTTATAAGCTCCATAGGCTATACAGGGCGCTGTGTTACGCATCATAGGTTCCAGCAGTATGTTATCTTCAGGCATCTGTGGAACCAGATTCAGAATATCTTGCCTGTAACGCTCGTTAGTAACCACAAAAATATTTTCCGCGAGACAGAAATTTTTCAAACGGTCAAAAGTTTGTTCAATCAGTGTTTTTCCTGTATCCAGAATATCCAAAAACTGCTTGGGCCTGCTGCTGCGACTCCAGGGCCAAAAGCGGCTACCAATGCCACCTGCCATGATAATTGCATAGTTGTTTTCTTTGATCATATTTATTGCTGTTTGGATGTGCTAAGGTAAACATTTCGTAAACCTCATACAAGCCCGGTTGATATATAGTTTAGCTGTGCAGGTGGGTTGATGGGTGCCTGAGTTTTGGTATTTGCAATGAATTCCGGGGATAAAGATCATTTTTAAGTTTTTTCATTTTTCCTGTTTCAGAAAAAATGATTATTTTTACTTCGCTATGTGGAAGCGAGCTCTTTTATATTGGTGGCCTTTGCCTGTATTCAATACGGCCAATGTGCTGTTCCGGGAATATTTTCTGGAAGGGCCTGTGGGTAGTTTTACGGCAAATCAACTAACGGTTACGGCTATGGTTATCTTTGCGTTTGTTTATACCTGGCTGGTGATCGTTAAAATGAGACCATCCGGTGCTTTTGATGCATTGCTGTACGGAGCATGGTGGACCGTATTTACCTTAGTGGCTCAGATTGGGCTGAATGTCGCCCTGAAAGGGTGGTCTCTAAATCATTTTTTTCATATCTTTAATTTTCAAAATCCTCCGTTCTGGCTTGTTATATACCTCTGTATGTTGTTTACCCCACTTTTGATGTATTTTATAAGACATAAAGCAATCAGAATTTAAAATCAGCTATTGAAATTGGATCGTTTACTTTGTCTGCTTTTATCCGTTTATAATTTTGTTCTTAATGCCCACGCTTCAGGCAGGGGAGTTCGCCATGATGAGCCAAATGTAAGTCGCACAATATTTATAGCTTCATTATAATCATTACGTGTGTGTGTTTCCGTCAACCGGAGGATAATGGCCCGGTTCTTTTTATAAAATAACATTTCAGCTTGTTACGAAACTTTGTTAAACGAATCTTTACTTTGGGTGTCAAACAACTAAATCTTTAATTTTCATTTGAAATGAAACTCTGTAAACTGATTCTGGTTATAGTAATAATATGCATAACGGCTATGTCAAAAAAAACCCATGCTCAAAAATATAAACCTTTAAAGATAGATTCGATTAATCTGACAGGCAATAATAATCAACAGTCGGTTTTTTTAAAAGTTAGGGTAGGGAATACCGGTTATTTCTTTTCCCAAATTCAGGATACAGTGATTAATGACAGAGCGAATGTAAATGTATATTTTAAGCTATTTTGCAATAATTTCCCGGCATATACCTGGTATGATACAACCTGGCAATTGAATCCCACTTATCCCACGATATCTGAATTAAGAGTTATTGTTTTTATGGATACAAATACGATAAATGAATTGCATTCAATTCCGTTGTGTCAGTATGATACAATTACACCTATTGATACTGCATATTATCCATCATCAATATCCGCTGTAAACGATTACTTTCCCAGGCCTGTAGTTAATCTGTATCCCAATCCTGCCAGGGAATTTATTACTTTTGATTTTCCATTTGCGGACAAATGTTGCGGGGCTGATGTGATAATATACAAGATTACAGGTGAAATTATAATGAAGGGAAACATTAAATCATGTAAATCAAAGCTTAATACAAGTTTTTTAGATCCAGGATTGTATTTTTATCAGATACGTTCAAGTGACAAAAGTGCTTCAGGAAAGTTTTTAAAAGTAAAAGAGTCATAACAGATTGCATTATGATAAAAGAGCGTTATCATTTTATAGATAGGATTTAATTCCTATGGAGAATACTGTAAATTGTTTCTTGTAAACTAATTTAATGATACCGTTAACTGGTTTTTCGGTTCGCAAAAATGTTATTTTATCATGAAATGGTTATATTTGAACCCGAAAAAACAGAATTTCAAAGATTCCGATATTTATAAAAAATGAATACCAATAAATAACAAATTCATGAATCGATCAATTATTTTTATTATATCCTTAATATTAGGGATAGCAACTTTACAGGCACAGCATGTCAATAACACCAAAGCAAAGGAAATTGCAGCCGGTTTTCTGAACAATCAGCAAGCAGTAAAAACAGCGGTCACTATTTCTGATCTTACTGCTGATCAATATCTAGTGGATGGTAGAACAATAGCCTATATTATTCAGAACTCCGGAGACGGATTCGTTATTGTATCTGGTGATAAGCGTCAGAAACCTGTAATTGGTTTTTCCCTGAAGAATAATATTGATATACTGAACCTTCCTCCTGCGATGCAAACGTGGTTGGACGGGTATTCAGACATTTCGTTAATCAACAGGCCGGAACATCCGGAATGGCAGAAAATATCGTTGGGGAGTTTGAAAACAAAAGATAAAAGTTTCCCGGAAGCCCCGGTTATGCTTTCTTCTGTATGGGGGCAAAGCTGGCCTTATAATGCACATTGTCCGGAACATCCCAATGGCTCAAATGGTCATACATTGGTTGGATGTGTTGCCACAGCAATGGCTCAGTTGATGTATTACTGGCAATATCCTGCAACAGGCGTGGGTAGCGAATCTTACTTTTGGGGTGTAGATTCAACCGTTCATTTTGATCAGGCAAATTATGATTGGGCGTTGATGGATGATTATATCAATTCGGTTAACCGGGATGAAATTGCTGAGATATCTTTTCATGCGGGAGTTTCTGTGAAGATGAACTTTGGACCTGCCGCTTCAGGCTCTTCAATTGATAAAGCAGCCAGTGCACTGAAAGATCATTTTCAGTATCTTCCAACATTAAAGTTTCTTTTCCGAGATGATTATAGTTATGAAGTATGGAAAAGTATTATGCAAAACGAGATGCTGGCCGGACGCCCAGTGATATATGCCGGTTATGATAACAATGCCGGAGGACATGCTTTTATCCTGGATGGATTTCGCGACAGTGCCTATTTTCATATTAACTGGGGCTGGAACGGAGGTGCCAATGGCTATTTCCATCTAGATAATATGGCCAGTAGTGGTGGAAATTTTGATATAAACCAACGTGCTGTTGTTGGGATCATGCCGTATGGAGAGCCTTATTGTGCTGATCACTGGTATACTGTAAACGATTATGTGTTTGATGATGGAAGCGGATATTCTCATTATCAAAATAACAGTTCTTGTTCTTATCTGATCGAACATCCTTCCGCTGCACCTTTAAAATTGCAGTTTACACGATGGCAACTTGCTGATGCCGGCGATCAAGTGACCGTTTATGATGGAAAAGATAACACTGCTCCGGTAATCGGCAGTTTTGACGGGACTCAAAATCCAACAATGCTTACGTCTTCATCAAACCGTGTTTTTGTCGAATTTCATACCGATGGTAGCGGACAGGGTCTGGGCTGGAAGCTGAAATATACAACCACCGCAACATCAGTGCAGGATGAAGAACTGAGTAATATCCAGATTACCCCGAACCCGGTAAATGACTTTGTGATGATATCAGGCCTGAAAAAGGTGCAACTTGATATTTATTCCCTGGATGGGCGCTTAATGAAGAGTGAAAAGCTGGAAGCTGAAAAAAACCGGATCAATGTTTCAAGTCTCAGTTCAGGAATATACATGGTAGTCCTGACTTCTGACAATGGACACAGAAATGTGAAGAAGCTGGTAGTCAGATAAAATACATGCTATCAGTTATTCATTGATACAGTGCCGGAAATATTATTTACCTTCTGGTATAGCTTCAATAAGCTTGCGGGTATATTCCTGTTGCGGATTACGGTAAAGTTCGTCAGCCTCGGCCTGTTCAACCAAATAACCGTCTTTCATGACCAGAACTCTGTCTGACATATAACGAACGACCGAAAGGTCGTGAGAGATGAAAATATAGGTGAATCCAAAATCTTCTTTTAATTCATTAAACAGATTCAGTACTTGTGCCTGAACGGAGACGTCGAGGGCCGATACAGATTCATCGCAGATGATGAATTCCGGTTGCATGGCCAGTGCCCGGGCAATACATACCCTTTGTCGCTGCCCACCGGAGAATTCATGCGGGTAACGATTATAATGAGCAGATTCCAGTCCAACTTTTTCCAGTAATTCCTTTACTCTGGCTTTGCGTTGTTTCCGACCGTTTAAAAATCCATGAACTTTCAATGGTTCTTCAATGGCGCTGCCGACAGTCAGACGGGGATTAAGTGAAGAGTAAGGGTCCTGAAAAATGATCTGTATCTTTTTGCGCAATTGCCGCATTTCTTTGCCTTTTAGTTTCGTGGTGTTTTGGCTTTTGTAAATTATATTTCCGGCATTAGCTGTGATCATTCCCAGTAGAGTTCTCCCCAGCGTTGTTTTTCCGCAACCGGATTCGCCCACCAGTCCCAGTGTTTCACCCGGATATACCTTAAAGCTGACATTATCCACAGCGGTAAAATATTCGCGGGCTTTGAAAAGAGCTTTCTTGCCAGCATATTGTTTGACAAGGTTCCTGATCTCCATTATTGGTTCCTGTTGATAGATAGCTTCATGTTTTGCTTTTCGGTCTTTGTGGGATATCAACTCAGGATTTTGAATGTTTAGCTCTTCCCTGGCCTGCATAAAGTCCCTGACCGTTAGCAATCGCTTTGGCCTGCTGTCAAGTGGTGGCCGGCAAGCCATAAGTCCAAGTGTATATGGATGTTGCGGGTTCTTAAATATGTCATCCACCTTCCCGTTTTCCACAATTTCACCTTTGAGCATAACAGCTACTTTATCAGCTATTTCGGCAACAACACCAAGGTCATGAGTGATAAAAATAATTCCGGTATTATATTTTTGCTGAAGTTTTTTCATCAAGTCCAGAATAGTTTTCTGTACTGTGACATCCAGGGCTGTTGTAGGCTCATCTGCAATCAAAATGTCAGGCTCGCAGGCCATGGCCATGGCAATCATTACACGCTGTTTCTGGCCTCCTGAAATTTCATGCGGATAAGTATTATATATTTTTTCCGGTGTGGGGAGCATTACTTCTTTAAACAATTTTATAACCTTTGCCTTAATGGCTGTACTTCTCAAATTCTGGTGTCGCTTCAGAATTTCAGCTACCTGATATCCACATTTGATAACCGGGTTTAAGGCAGTCATAGGCTCCTGAAAGATCATTGATATCCGGTTTCCTCTAAGATCACGCATTTTTTTATCCGGAAGCTTTAAAATATCAAATAATTGCTCGGTATCCTTATAGAAAATTTGTCCCGAGCTGATCTTTGCTTGTTTTTCAGGTAAAAGCCTTATAACAGCAGAACATGTCACCGATTTTCCGGATCCTGACTCGCCTACAATTCCTAAAGTCTGACCTTTTTCCAGTGTAAACGATACATTATGGATAACTTTTTTAAATTGACCTTCGCTTTGAAAAGCAACACTTAAATTTTTTACTTCCAGAAGAGGCATATCATGCTTTTATGCAAAAATAAAAAAAGGGTGCATAAATCTGAAAAAAATCATGCACCCTAAAGATAAATTATTTTATAATTTTAATGCGATCCATGGTATTCAAAGCGGTCTCCAGTATCTTCAAGTATGATTTTATAAAAATCCTCGCTATACCCCGGTTGTTTCAGATGAGGATTTTGTTTTCCAGGGTTCGGGCGTTTAATATTACCATCCATATATTTAGTAAACAGATATTCGTAAAAGTCCTTCCATTCTGCAACTAAGGCGTTTGCAGTATTTGAAGAATAATCTGTCAGGAATTGAATGGCCAGTGCTTTGTCTTTTTTATAGAGATTTGCAGCGGCTTTGTCAATGGCTGAGCGATAATTGATGTATTTATTCTCAAGAGCCTGTTGTTTAGTGTGTATTTCAGGATGAATACGGTTATAAAAAAGGTAAGCCAGATTTGATACCTGGTTGAATACCCAGAAGGCAGCATCATCCTTAAATTCCATCAAAGAGCCATAACCTTCCTCGAATTTTTCCGGTACGTCATTGACACCGCAATAAATTGGAGTATAAACGGTGGAGGCAGCATCATCTACGCTAAACCAGTTAATTCCGCCAATTGCATCAGGCAGCCAGTTTCTGGATTGAGTCACAAATGAGAATCCGGTTTGCTGTGTTCCGGTTGCTCGTTCATTAAAATATGTTTTACTATCTACTTTCCATGTCAGCGGTCTCCAGCGATAAGGGCGCTCATATGGGCCAGCTCCTGCATCTTTACGCATATCCAGCTCTGTTCCTTCCAGGTGGTCACGCATGAAATTCATTACATCATGCACGCTGATCTTTTTATTGGGTTTGATCCACAATGGCATGCGGTTCGTTGCGTAATCCTGGTCATCATATTCAATGTCACCTTTAGCATAATCGAAATGCTTCTGCATATTGTCATTGATATCTTTAAAGAAGGACCAAACACGGATTTCACAAAAGCGGGCACCGCCAAAACTAACCGGGGCATAAGTGTCGGAAAAACTGAAATTTTTGTCTTTACCATCGTAATAACCCATGTCGCGAGCAAAGTCAATAACGTCTTCTGAGTGAAAAGTAGTTTGTTCTTTATCAAACCAGTTGTTTTCTTTTTGTTTGGGAAAGGTGGTAATACGGGCCTGATTAGCATGAGCGGCTACATAGCCATCCGGTATCATACGGGCAACCCACACAGCGCCTTTCTCTTTCATGCCTTTTGATATCATTTCCAGAATCCATACTTCATTTTTATCTGCTATGGAAAAAGATTCACCTGATGAATAGTAACCGTATTTATCAACGAGTTCAGTCATAACTTTAATAGCTTCACGAGCTGATTTTGAGCGTTGCAAAGTGATGTACATCAGGCTTCCGTAGTCAACTAAACCTGTTGTATCTCTAAGCTCCTTGCGTCCGCCATAAGTTGTTTCTCCTATAGCAACCTGATGCTCATTCATATTTCCAACAACTGAATAGGTGTGTTTTGCCTGAGGAATCTGACCAAGATATTTTCCAGTATCCCATTCATAAATATCCATCATGGTTCCCTCTGGATAATCTTTAGCCTGGCGAAAATACAGTTCTCCATATAGTACGTGAGAGTCAGCAGCATAACTAATCATTGTTGAGCCATCTGCAGAGGCTCCTTTTGTAATCAAAAAGTTGGTACATGCGCTGGCACTATTCGTGCTTGTGCTGATAAAAACAATTACCATTAACAATGTTGCCATCGTACCGGAAATCATTCTAAATTTCTTCATAATTATATTTGTTTATATGTTAAGGTGCACAAAAATAATTGATTTTTTGAATTGGACATACTTTGGTAATTTTAAAGCAGCAGACGGCATCAAAATGAAAATAATCGCTATAATTTTATTAAAATATGTTAATTATTAATAATATTTAAAGATAAAAGAGTAAATCCCTAAAAATAAATCCCTTTATATGGTAAAAAATATTTATTTTTGTAAAAAATATAATTCTTTCTGATATGAACTTACGTCAAATAACAAGAATTTCAGTATCGGATAGCCAGGTTTATCTGTTACGTGTACCGGGCGATTTGGAAAAACTCCCGTTAGATGCAAAAGAAAAAGAATACATTAAAAAACAACACCGCAGACACAAAGAGGAGTTTTTTAGCTTTAATAAATATGATAAATATATATTTGTTTGTTTTCTTCCTAAATCAGGAAAAAAGTCAGAACAAGCAAATGATGCCCGAAAGAAAGCGCATAAGGTATTTGAAATTATTTCCAGGCAGGATATGGAAAATATTGCTGTCAAACATATTGAAGGAAAAGATTTTGAATTATTAGCTTTTGCGGAAGGCTTTTTGTTAAGCAGCTATCGTTTTAATAAGTATAAAACCACTGATGAAGAAGGTCGTGGCAGGATTACAATTAAAGCAATGAAAGTGGTTTCTAAAACACTTTCACCATTAGATTTACAACAGATCGATATATTGGTTAAGTCGAATTTTTTAGCGCGTGATTTAGTCAATGAACCACTGAATAATTTAAATGCCGTTGAATTATCTGAACGGATTTCAGAGGCTTGTAAAAAACGGAAAGTGTTGGTGGAAGTTATGAATAAAACTAAGATAGCTTCAATAAAAATGGGCGGTTTATTGGCCGTTAATAAGGGGAGTGTTGATCCGCCGACTTTTACTATTGCAGAATGGAAACCGGATAAATATGTGAACAGTAAGCCTTATGTTTTAGTTGGTAAAGGAATAGTTTATGATACAGGAGGGATGAGCCTTAAGCCGGCCAATTATATGACAGGTATGAAGGCAGATATGGGAGGAGCAGCAACAGTGGCTGCTACACTATGTGCTGTTGCTGAAGCCAGGTTACCACTCCATGTTATAGCTTTGATTCCTGCAACCGATAACAGGACGAATGGCAATGCCTATGTACCGGATGATATCATCAAGATGTTTGATGGAACAATGGTGGAAGTTGTTAATACAGATGCCGAAGGACGATTGATCCTGGCCGATGCGTTGGCGTATGCAAAAAAATATGATCCTGAACTGGTTATCAATACAGCAACCCTTACAGGGTCCGCTATGAGAGCTATCGGAAATCAGGGAGCCGTTGGTATGAACGATCGGGCCGGAATACAAATGAGTAAACTAATCAAAGCAGGGGACGATGTGTACGAACGCATTGTTGAATTTCCTATGTGGGATGAATACAATGAACAATTGAAGTCGGAAGTTGCCGATATAAAAAATGTTGGCGGAGCAACAGCAGGTGCTATTACAGCGGGAAAATTTTTGGAGCATTTTACAGATTATCCGTTTATTCATCTGGATATAGCAGGAGTTGCATTTATAGACAAAAAACAATCATACATGGGTATAGGTGCAACAGGATTTGGGGTGCGATTATTATTTCGCTTTCTTCAGCAAATGACTAAAAAATGATTAATTTCGGGCCATGTTATTTATATTTGTTTATTGAGTTTATTAGCAATATAAAATCAAAATTATAGTTGTTAAAACGCTTGATAAAAAGGCCTGGAAAAGTTTAAATGGTTTAAGTTTATGAGATACGATAAAGAAAAAGCTGAAGAAAAAAACAATAAAGTAAGAATAGGAATTACACATGGTGATATAAATGGAATAGGTTATGAGATAATTATGAAGGCCTTTTCAGATAATCGTATGTTTGATTATTGTACGCCGGTTTTGTATGGATCATCAAAAGTAGCGTCATATCATCGTAAAACACTGAATGTAACCAATTTCAATTTTTATCCGATTAAGCACACTGATCAGGCGAATCCTCATCGTGCAAATATTATTAATGTTTATGATGCAGAAGCTCGCATTGATTTAGGAAAATCGACCGAGACAGCAGGAAAGTTGTCTCTGATATCTTTACAGGCTGCAATAAATGATTTGAAGCAAAATCGTTTTGAAGCATTAGTAACAGCCCCAATCAATAAACAGAATATACAGTCGAAGGATTTTCATTTTCCAGGTCATACGGAATATCTGGCACAAGAATTTAAAGCTACAGATGTATTGATGATTATGGTCAGTGATCAGATGCGGATTGGTGTTGCAACAGGTCATATTCCGATAAATGAAGTTCCGTTTGCATTGACAAAAGAGCTGATTTTAAAAAAGTTAAAGTCGATGGACTACTCGCTGAAAAGGGATTTTGGAATTTCAAAACCACGAATTGCTGTTATGGGGTTAAATCCTCATGCCAGTGATGATGGTCTATTGGGCAAAGAAGAGCAGGACACGATTATCCCGGCTGTAGAGGAAGCTTTTGATAAAGGGATATTGGCTTTTGGACCTTATCCTGCTGATGGTTTCTTTGGAACATTGCAATTTAGAAATTTTGATGGAATACTGGCTATGTATCATGATCAGGGATTAATTCCTTTCAAAACGCTGAGTTTTGATAATGGGATTAATTATACTGCAGGTTTGCCTGTGGTTCGTACTTCGCCCGGCCATGGTACAGGATACGATATCGCAGGTAAAAACGATGCATCACCGGATTCATTCAGACAGGCTTTGGTAATAGCTGCTGATATTTATAAAAACCGAATGGAATGGGATAGAATGCATGAAAATCCTCTGAATGAAAATATCATGATGAAACAATCCGGGAATGAAGAGGATGAAGATTTACCCGATGATATAGATGATATAGAAGAACACCCGGTAATTTAGTTTTTATTATCTTTATAATTTACTATGCTAACATTAGATTATACACTGAATCAGATCAATGATTTAGTCAACGGTGACTTTGCACATAAAGCCACAGAAACAGAGGTTATTAAGGATGTATTAATGGATTCGCGTAGATTGGCAAATCCTGAAAATTGCCTATTTATTGCTTTGAGTACCAATCGTAATGATGGCCATAACTATGTGGCTGAACTTTATGAAAAAGGAGTTAGAAATTTTGTCCTGGATCATATTCCGGTAAAATTCGCTGAATATACACAAGCCAATATTATATTGGTGAAAGATACCCTGAAAGCTTTGCAAAAACTGGCGCAATACCATCGGAGTCAATTCAATATCCCGGTGATTGGCGTTACAGGAAGCAATGGTAAAACTATTGTAAAGGAATGGCTCTATCAATTGTTGCATAAAGATTATAATATTGTTCGCAGTCCCAAAAGTTATAATTCACAGATTGGAGTTCCGTTATCCATATTACAGATCAACCAGGAACATACGCTGGCCATCTTTGAGGCAGGGATATCTGAAACCGAAGAAATGGATCGCCTGGTAAGTATTATTAAACCTACGGTGGGGGTTTTCACAAATATTGGACAAGCTCACAATGAGAACTTTATTACGATACAACAAAAAGTAGGTGAAAAATTGAAACTTTTCACTGCCGTTGACACATTGGTTTATTGTTCCGATCACCATGAGATACGTGAACAGATTATTAAATCTGAACTATCGCAAAAAATCCACACATTTAAATGGAGCCGGAAAAGTGATTCGGACCTGCAACTCAGAAAACCCGAAAAAGGAAATCGTAATACAATACTGACGATCAATTACAATGATCAGGAATTCCAAACAATAATTCCGTTTACCGATGATGCTTCTATCGAAAACGCCATGCAGTGTTTCATGGTTATGTTGCACCTGGGATATGATCTTGAAACTATAGGAGACCGGATGAAATCCCTCGCTCCGGTTGCAATGCGGCTCGAAATGAAAGAAGGGATCAATCGTTGTTCTGTTATTAATGATAGTTATAATTCAGATATTAATTCACTGGGCATTGCACTGGATTTTTTAAATCAGCAAAAACAACAAACAAAGAAAACGGTAATTCTTTCAGATATCCTGCAAAGTGGAATGAATGATATTAATCTTTACCAGGCAGTTTATGATTTGCTTAAAGAGAAAAAGATAGACAGACTTATTGGCATTGGAAAAAGCATCAGTAAACAAAGCAATTTGTTTACTGATATAGAAACCGGGTTTTATACTAATACGGATGAGTTTTTGAATAAATTCTCATTAGCTAATTTTAATAATGAAACAATACTTTTAAAAGGAGCAAGGGTATTTGAGTTTGAGCGGATTAACAAGGAGTTGCAGCAGCAATCCCATGCAACTGTATTGGAAATTAACCTGAATGCACTAATTGATAATTTTGATTTTTTCCGTGCTTCTGTTAATCCAACTACAAAAATTATGGCTATGGTAAAAGCATTTTCATACGGAAGTGGAAGTTTTGAAATAGCTAATGTTTTACAGTATCATCGCGCTGATTATCTGGGAGTAGCTTATACGGATGAAGGTGTTGAATTGCGGAAATCAGGTATTACCCTTCCACTAATGGTTATGAACCCTGAAGAACATAGTTTTGATATGATGATACGTCATAACCTTGAACCTGAGATTTATAGTTTTCGAGTTTTAGGATTATTGGAAAAAGCGGTTGAACGCAATATTGTTCAGGCCCGTAAACCTGTCGGTATTCATTTAAAACTGGATACAGGTATGCGTCGATTGGGATTTACCGAAAACGAATTGGATTCTCTTATTAGCCGGATTAAGCGAAACCCGCGGAT
>JAIPAE010000079.1 GCA_021740245.1 Bacteroidales bacterium
GTTGATTAAGAATAAATACTTTTAGTAGAATGAAAGGAATATTAATGGATATAGCCTACATGAATAACAATGGTTGCATATTAAACACTCAAAGGGTAGTTTATTTTGTATTTTTGAAATCAATATCAATCTCATGGCTAATACAAGTTTACATTCGGTAAGTCCTTTGGATGGCAGATATGCAGATAAAACCAAAGCTCTTTCAAAATATTTTTCTGAAGCATCTCTTATCCGTTATCGATTAAGGGTGGAAATAGAGTATTTTATTTCGCTTTGCGAAAAACAGATTGGAAATTTAAGCAATATTAAACCTGAACGGTTTAATGATCTGAGAGAACTTTACCTGCAGTTCACGAAAAAAGATGCTGAACAGGTTAAACATATTGAAAGCACTACAAATCATGATGTAAAAGCTGTTGAGTATTATCTTAAAGACCGTTTCGAAGAGATGGGGTTGCAGGCGTACAGTGAATATATTCATTTTGGATTGACGTCACAGGATATCAATAATACGGCTGTTCCGCTATCGGTTAAGGAAGCCTGGAATAACACTCTGCAACCTTTAATTGGTGAATTATTGGTAATGTTAAATAATAAATCGGTATTATGGAAAGATATACCGATGCTGGCCAGAACACATGGACAGCCCGCCTCACCTACGAAACTGGGAAAAGAAATAAATGTTTTTATTGAAAGGCTTAAGATTCAGTATGAGCAAATCAGGCAATATTCATTCACTGCTAAATTTGGCGGAGCAACCGGTAATTTTAATGCACATCATATTGCATACCCTGATATTAACTGGGTTGACTTCAGCAATGAGTTTTTAAAGGATAAACTGGGGTTGGAACGACAGCAACTTACTACTCAAATTGAACATTATGACCAGCTATCGGCCTTTTTTTCAATATTGCAACGCATTAATACGATATTGATTGACTTCAGCCATGATATATGGCAATATATTTCCATGAATTATTTTAAACAAAAAATCAAACAGGGAGAAGTGGGCTCTTCAGCAATGCCGCATAAAGTGAATCCTATAGATTTTGAAAATGCAGAAGGGAATCTTGGTATTGCAAATGCACTACTTGTTCATTTTGAGTTAAAATTACCGGTTTCCCGGCTACAACGTGATCTAACAGATTCTACGGTAAGTCGAAATTTTGGAGTTCCTCTGGGCCATATGGTGATTGCTTTGAAATCTCTATCAATAGGTATTGAGAAGTTGAAAGTTAATGAAGATGCCATTTATAATGATCTTGAAAACAACTGGAGTGTCATTGCAGAAGCTATACAAACTATTTTAAGAAGAGAAGGTTTTCCAAAACCATATGAAAAACTGAAAGAACTGACCCGGACAAATGATCAGATAGACCAGAAAGCCATTCATGAATTCATAGATAATCTGAATGTTGCAGATAATGTGAAAAAGGAACTTAAAAAAATAACACCATACAATTATACAGGAATTTATTGATCACATTTTCTAATTATGGTTGCATCTTAAATAACGGCTCTTTTTCTGTTATCATACTCGAAGGTTGAACCGGGTTCAGATCATGGCCGTTAAGAACTTCTTCAAATAATTGCAGATAGTTTTCTGTCATTTTTCTGGCTGAAAAGTTATCTGCTACAAACTGATGACATTTTACCGGATCATAAGACCCGCTGTTTTTTATAGCCTCTGTCAATTCAGATTTACTGTTAGAAATAAAACCCAGTTCAGAAGAAATTAACTCCGGTAATGAGCCAAATGGTGTTCCAAAAACCGGACAGCCGAAATATAAACTTTCCAGTATAGCCAGTCCAAGTGGCTCGTGCCATAAAACAGGGAAAAGTAATGCTTCGGAGTTTTGAATCATACGATTTTTTTCTTCTCCTCCAAGCATACCATAATATTTAATTTGTGGGTCAATGTTCAACTTTTTGCCACCGACAACAGCCAGTTTTTTACCGGCTTTTTTTGTTATTTCAATGCTGCCTTTCAGATTTTTTATCTTTCTCGAGGCTTTTGCCAGGAATAACAAATGTTTCCGTGGATGATCCAAATTGGGCTTGCCCAGCAAATCAAAGTCCAAGCCATTGTATACGTAGCGTTTGGAGTTATGCCGGTATGCATGATTTTTAGAAACAAAAACGGCATTGATGTCATAAGTTTCACCCGGCTTTCCGTTTCCATGAACCGTTACGATATAAGGTTTTTTGATCGTTTCGTCAGGCCGGTCATGAAAGTGAACTATATCAGTATCAATTGGTATTTGCTCATCTAATGTTTTTTGAGGGTCATAGGCAATAATTTCCCCAAAGGGACAATTAGAACCCTTTTTGACAAGGTATGACACTTTGTGTCCAAGTTTTGCCAATTCCTTTCCCTGTGCATAAATATCTCGCTGAGTGCCTCCGTATTTGAATACAGGTATTATCGAGTTTCGGTTAATAATCAATACTTTCAATGGAATGTAATTTTAATTGGAAAATTGTTGATCGTACAATGCCTTAAATGCTCCGTTTTTTTGTAAAAGATGATCATGCTTACCCTGCTCAAGAATTCGGCCTTGATGAAGCACATAAATCATATCCGCATTCCGGATGGTTGAAAGCCGGTGTGCGATAACAATTGATGTTCTGTTTTTCATTAGATTGTTCAGGGCATCCTGGACAAGTTTTTCAGACTCTGTGTCAAGAGAAGATGTTGCTTCATCAAGTATTAAAACCGGTGGATTTTTTAATATCGCACGAGCAATACTTATTCGCTGGCGTTGTCCTCCGCTTAGCTTACTGCCCCGGTCACCAATATTGGTGTAATATCCTTCTTCTGTTTGCATAATAAACTCATGTGCATTGGCGATCCTCGCAGCTCTTTCTACTTCTTCATACTGTGGGTTGTCAATGCCAAATGCTATATTATTGAAAATGGTATCATTAAATAAGATTGATTCCTGAGAAACTACGCCCATGATTTTTCGCAGATCCTTTACTTTTATATCTTTAACACTTAAGCCATCTATTAAAAGTTCGCCTTTCACTGTATCATAAAAGCGGGGTAACATATCAGCAAGTGTTGACTTTCCGGCACCGGATTGCCCAACAAGTGCAATGGTCTGTCCTTTTTCAATCATCAGATTGATATCTTGTAATACATACTCTTCCTGATATTTGAACCAAACATTACGGAATTCAATATGATTTTTAAATTCGTCCAGGGATAATGCATTTGGTTTGTCCTTAATTGTAACTTTCGCATTTAATACACTTTCCACACGGTCAAAAGAAGCCATTCCTTTTTGAATATTGTAATAAATCGATGATAAATTTTTAGCCGGTGGAATGATCTGGCTGAAAATTGCAATATAAGCTATAAAAGCCTGTGGGCTGAGTATCCCGTCTCCGGTAAGGATCAGATTTCCTCCAAACCACATTATAGTAACAATAATGATAACAGACAAAAACTCAGTAAGCGGGCTGGCAAGGTCTTTACGGCGCCAAATCTTATTCATTAATCGTGTGTACTTTTCATTTTCATCGAAAAAACGTTTTTTTACACGTTCCTCCGAATTGAAAGCCTTCACGATCCTTAGTCCATACAGTGATTCCTCAATGTAGGAGAGGAGCATGCCAAGTCGTTTTTGTCCCTGTGCTGATTTCTTTTTCAATGCTTTACCGATCCAGCCTATAACGCTGCCTGTTAATGGGATAAATATTAAAACAAACAAGGTGAGTTTTGTACTCATTACAAATAATGAGACCAGATAAACGATGACTGTTATTGGTGATTTAATTGCTTTATCTAAAGAGCGAATTATAGTAGCTTCAACTTCCTGAACATCTGCTGTCATTCGTGATATTAAATCGCCTTTTCGTTCTTCTGAATAATATGAAAGAGACAATTGCATAGTCTTGTTGAATAATCTATTCCTGATATCCCGAACTATGCCATTGCGTAAAGGAGCAATTACATATTTACCCAAATAGGTGAATAATGTTTTAAGAAACATGGAGGCAACAACCAACAAGCTAATTACCAGTAAAGCTGTGGGTGCTCCCTGATTAATGATCAAACGGCTGACAAAATATGTGAAGTTGTGTTCTATTGCTTCTGTTGTTAAAGCAAACTCTACCGGTTCCGTTACTATCTTTTGCTGATCAAAAAGTATCCCCAGGAAGGGAATGATCATTGTAAAAGAGAAAAGGGAAAATATGGTTCCAAAGAATGTAAAAACCACACTCCATGAGGCATGTGGCCAGTATGGCTTTAGATAGTATGCGATTTTTTTTAATGCATTCATGGACAACGAAATTATGGCTCAAAGGTATAATCTTTCAGGAAATCATAACTACTGTTAAGTTCGTTTATTTGCTGTATTTGGGATTTTGTCCAAAAGACCTTATTACGGCTGAGACTTTTGGAGGGTCTCACTGTTTTGAGGCATGCTTCAATGAATGTCTTTTCTGGTTTGAGATTTAAAAAATCACATATTTGTAACAAATGTTCTTGCGGATTTTCCACAAAATGTTCATGCTTCATTTCTAAGAAATCAAAATTTCCTTCTTTTCTGAATGAATTTATGGTTTCCACATCCCTGAAATGTTTGATAATTTCCTCATCGATTCGTTTAGTATCCGGCGTTCTTTGGTAGTAATTACCGCCTCGTGCACGGGTAGCAATATTGTCAAAAGGATTCCGGTGAACAATCATTACTTTTACGGGGATTTTAATAAGGGCCTGCAGCCGTTCCAGACGATTTGGGTCTTCATACAGAATACGGCTGGAAGCCCCACCACGCTTATCTCCAATTACTTTTAATTCCCTGTATCCTCCCTGCCAACCTGATGGTATTTTGTAGGAGTAACCAGTCCACTTGTGGCCTCTGGAAGCAAACCAGTTATGCTGTGCCATAAGATGAGCAAACAATTCATAACGGTTCTCGTGCTGGTCTATATGCTTAAGTGCATGGTATTCATGAGCGATCATTGTATCCGGATGTGCATTTAGCATTGCCCCTAACAAAGTGTGTCCACTGCGGGGATATCCCAGGAAAATCACAAAATTCTCAGCATGATCAAAATCATATTTATATCTTTTAATATAACGATGTGCAGCAATCCTGTGGAAGTAGCTGTGCATTAATTTGCTGTATTGATGTGTGATAAATTTGTTAATTTTCATCAGTTTATTATTTTGATTTCAGCGGTCCCCGTCATTTATTCGGGGGAGCTCTCCATGACAAATCAAATTCCCGCTACACATGCTTTTCAATTTCATTATAATCATGCGAGTGTGTGTTCCGCAAACCGGCGGATCATGGCTGCGTTCATTTGTTCATTAAGTATTTTAATACTGACCAGGGATATCGTAATTCAATTCCTGTAGTAATTCTTTAAAGCCATGAACACTCATTAAATAATCGACTCTGCTTTTATTTTCAGGCTTTTTCCATTTTCCTATTGACTGGCTGTGTAGGCTTTCAACGGAACCAAACCATGCATTGTTTTTTTTTACGGTCGTATTTTCTGTCCAGTTTACCATTTCATCTGAAAATGACTCGCCAAGGAATGCTAACAAGTCCTTCATGTATTTGTGATAGTGATAGATCAGGTTTTCATAAAAAACAGTGTAAACATTCGAATGTTCCTTATAAGAAAGTCCATTTCTGACATCATTAACCCAGCGCTCGGGTTCAACCCAGTATTCTCCGGGTTTATCAGGATGTTTTGAGAGACAAACATCTCTGCCATCACGAATAATATGAATGATTTTTACATTTCCATTAAAATAATCGATAATTTCATCAATATGCCGGATATTATATGGAGTTTTTTCACACCAACGTTTTTTGCCTGAGGGAATCGGATGAGTTATCAGATGCCGGTACATTCGGTCCGAACGAAATGGTGTCAATTTGCCATCGTCAGACTTAATCCAGTGATTAAAAATGCTTAATTCATCAGGAAAAGCAAAAACTGATGGATGTGCTGAAAGCATTGATAAAAGCATGGTTGTTCCAGAGCGTCCGCAACCTCCGATGATAATGGGTGATTTTGTGAAGTTCTTTTGCTCTCTGATCTTTCCCAGCTTGTTAATAACCGGAATAATCAACTTTTTTCCCTTATTCAACATAATGCTACAAAGGTAAAGATAATTCATTATAGAAAATCGATAGCAATGATGTTTTGATAGCGGTTTGTATAGCATTTATTTATATCTTTGTGAAAACAATCAAAAATTATGAAAAGAATTATCATCCTTTTAATCTTGTCTGCATTATTTTTTAATGTTTCAAAAGCTCAGGGAAAATACTGGGTTTTCTTTACAGATAAGAAAGGAGTTACGTTTGATCCTAACGATTATTTTGATAAGAAAGCCATTGATCGCAGGTTAAAACACAATATCAGTTTATATGACATATCAGATTATCCTGTGAAACAGCAATATTTGAATGAGGTAGGTGAATTAGCTGATTCCTTGTCACATCATAGTCGCTGGTTTAATGCAGTTGCAACTTATGCGGGAGATGATCAGATTAGAAAAATTAAGGATTTGCCTTATGTCCGAAAAGTGGTACCCTTTCCTAAGATTAAAATGCAATTGGCCGGGTATGTTAGTGATTATGATACAACCTTAAATTTCAAAAATTCTCATATTTTACATACACAGACACGATCGATGGGGATGGAAAAATTTCGAGAACATGATATAGACGGGACAGGCGTGCGTGTAGCTGTTTTTGACGGAGGTTTTCCGGGTGTTGATGAAATACCGGTTTTTCAACATATTCGCGATGATAACCGCATACTTAAAACGTATGATTTTGCCAAAAATACTGAAAATGTATATCATGGTATGAGCCATGGAACAATGGTGTTATCAAATATTGCCGGAAAAACAGGGGATATTCAATTAGGATTGGCTACTGATGCTGAATTTTTACTGGCAAGAACAGAAATAAATACAGAACCGTTTTCTGAGGAAGAGAACTGGCTTGCGGCAATGGAGTGGGCTGATAAAAACGGAGCCCAGATCATTAATTCGTCTTTAGGCTATGTTTATCATCGTTATTTCCCGGAAGAAATGGACGGGAAACACAGTTTGGTAGCCAGGGCGGCCAATATGGCAGCAGCGAAAGGTATGCTTGTGGTGAATGCAGCCGGCAATAAAGGTTCGGACAAGGAATGGATCGTGATCGGTACGCCGGCTGATGTTGATAGTGTGCTTACTGTAGCTGGAGTCAGGCCTACAACAGGTTATCATATAGCTTTCAGCTCGTTTGGCCCTACTGCTGATCTTCGACGTAAACCCAATGTGTCTGCTTTCGGCCAGGTTATTGTTGCAGGTAAGAAAAATCTTAAACAAAGTTTTGGAACTTCTTTTGCCTCTCCTCTGGTAGCAGGCTTTGCTGCATGCGCCCTGGAAACTAATCCGGAGTTAAAAGCAATGGAGTTGTTCCGGGAAATTGAAAAATCAGGTGAGTTGTATCCATACTTCGACTATGCACACGGATATGGTGTTCCGCAAGCTGATTATTTCTTTGGCGCTAAAGATAATACCGGCAAAACATTTGAATTTATCGAAAGTGATGATCAGGTAACTGTTGAAGTCAATAAGGATATTTTTAAGGATCAAAAATACGATAAACGGTTTATTCTTTATTATAATCTTCAAAAACCCAATGGTGTTCTGGATAAATATTATGTTCTTTCAGTTAATCAAACGGATGTATTAATAATCAATAAATCCGAAGTACCTGAAGGTACACGGTTAAATGTTCATTATGTAGGTTATTCAGAAACTTTTGAATTTTAATGCCATGCGTAAATTTTATATCATATTTTTATTGTTAGCTATTGCAATGAGTGTAAATGCACAAAAAGTTTTGCTCGAGGAGGATGTCAATTATTTTGAAGATATTCCTGAAAATGGGCCGAACAGAAAACATTATTATCATTTTTATGGTAGCTGGGGCATGATGTTTGGCTCCACAGAAAATAACCGCTCTCCTATTAAAGAGGCTTTAAGTTATCGGTTTGATCTTGGATTTCGGTACAAGAGAAAAATATCAGAATTTTACAGCTTAGGTTATGAATTAAACCTGGGTAATAATAATTTCCGGCTGGCTGATGAAAATGCAAGAACTTTGCCCGATATAAAGCATTATGATAAAGAAAAAATAAACCTGTATAATTTCGGTATCGGCCTTTATAACAGATTTAATTTTGGCAGGCGAGGTAATTATATAGGAAATTTTATGGATATTGGTGCATACGGGAACTGGAATTACTTTTCCCGATATTATTACAAAGATGAAGTTAGCAACGGCGAAAAAAGAAAATTTTCCCAAAATAATCCCGATTATATGAAACCGATCCAATATGGCATTTTTGCAAGGATAGGCTATAACCGTTACGTTATTTTTGGACGCTATCGCTTGTCAGATATGATCAATAGCGATACTCAATATATGGATCTTCCAGCTTATACTGCGGGAATACAGATTGGATTTCATAAATAAATTCGGGAATTCTTATTGAATTATTTAGTGTTTGTCCATAATGTCCGATTTCTGCGTTATGCCCGTATTTAAAACAGTCATCCGCCTATCTTTGTGCCATATGGCTTTACCTTTCAAATGATTAAAGAATTTGTGAGTTATCATCAATCAATGCAATATCGAAATTCGTTGAAGCTAAGTTACGTCCGGCTATGCTTTAATCTTCAGAGCTTCAACATTTACTTTAACCATTTACAATTTTTTACAGTACTTATAATTTATTTTCGTATTTTGCCAAGTCTTTAAAATTTATTGTTATGAAACATTCATGATCCGCCTAAGGCGGAACACACACGCGGATGATTAAATGGCGTAATGAGTAATGCGATGATCCCG
>JAIPAE010000080.1 GCA_021740245.1 Bacteroidales bacterium
CTGGTCATTGTCATCCCGTAATCTTACGAAGTAAATACCTGAAGCATACCGGCTCATATCTACCCGGTTTCTGCCTGGCTTCGCGGTCCGGCTGAAAAGCAGTTTACCGTTTTGATCAAACACCTGAATCTCGCCTTCGATATGAAAATCAAATAAGGAGCAGAAGCCGAATTACAAATTCGGCTCAGCGGGGGCCTACGTATTTTAACAGCCTGGGTTCAAGCCGGCACGGACAACATGTCCGCGCCATCTGGGATTCCCTGCTATTTTGGTGATTGATCTATTTCGTTCAATTTATATTAACTACTTTGTTACTGCTTCATCCACTTACGGGAACCAAGCGCCCGACTTTCCCTATATAGTAGCTGTAAAAGATAAATCCCCGATAGTTGCTTGCCCATGTTCACTGTAATCCTGGCATCGCAACATCCTCTATCCATTGTTTACCGTTCACACTGCCGAGCTAATAAAAAGACTTAAATAAAATTAAAAAAACAACTGCTTATTCATGGCATAATATGATATTTTCTAGATACATTTATATTTGCGTTTTCTTTAATCTGAACAATTTAATCGAATTGCAGGTCTGGGAAATTTCTTGATGCTTTGTGGAAAACTAACTTTTACCCAACCAGTCTCAAACTTTTTCCTATAAACACTCGGTAATTTACTCTTATTACCTTGTCCAATCACAACTCCATAATAATTATGTCCTGCATCGTCATTTGAATAATAATATTTATCATTGGTAAATATCCATTCAACAGCCACTACGATTCCCTGCTTTGGAATAAATATGTTTTCATTTTTAATATTTATGGAAACCCACTCGTTGCCTTTTTTAGCTCTACCAATATACTGTTTTGTTAAAATATCATTTCCAGGAAGTTCAGTAATTGAATCAAACGCATAAATTCGAATTCTAAAAGGCGAAGTTGGTGAGCCCTCCTTTTTAATATAAACCTCAATAGAATTGACTTTAATTCCATCAATACTACTTTTTATAAAAAGGCCATACTGTTGTCCAGGATAAACTCCAGGCCAGCCTCCGCATAAGACGATGCACTTACGATCTACTCCTAAACAATAGCTATTCCCTTTCCCTGAAGTAATAGATACTTCCTGGAGCAGCAAAGACGCTTTAGTTAATATTACTACGCAGTCTTGATATAATGAAGAAGCATGTATTATTGTATCGCGATAACCTAAGGCAGATATTTTAAGAAAGCAGGTATCAAGTATAGATTTTGGTTGCTGAAGCTCGAATCTTCCATGCATATCAGCAGCAACTCCAAAAGAACGATTTACCTCAATTATATTAGCATACGGAATTGATTCCTTTGTTTTTGATATAACTTTACCATCTGTTTGACCAAAAGCAAACATGTTCGGCCATATCATCAGTAATAGAAATATTCTTATGTTTAAAACCATAGAGATTGTTTTAAAATGGCTGGTGCTTTGAACGCACCAGCCCATTGTTTGTTAATAACCAGGGTAAGGACAAGTACAGCATATAGCTATATATGAGTGATTTCCAATTAACCAATGATGCAACCAAGCCATCCTATAAGTTCCTTGACATGGCCCATATTCTGGTGTACCGATAAATAACCATTTCAGTGCATCGCCTATTGGGCCTGACCCAGCAGCATGTGCATCTACAAGCATCGCGACAAATTCATCCTCTGTTATGATAAAATCATCCTCCAACTCATATGCATTAGCCACATCTTAACATTTACGCCTGGGATGGATTTCGGGTTTCGAATTACGGATGGCTGCAAAGCATCGGATTCCTCCACGAGGGCGGGCCCTACCCATCCGCATTCATCCCGGCACGGGCAGCATGCCCTCAGGATCTTGGCTATCAATTACTTCATTCTTTTTCCTTACATAATTATTATGTATGAATCTCCAATGCGAAATTTCACCTTTTTCAAACCGGAAAATTAATGGAGTGTATGGAATTCCATACGCATCCAAAGTCTTATGTGTTTCCAGGTGTATAATTGGAGAATCTTTTCCATGATAAAACAAAGAACTCCATTTTTTTAGCATTCGATTGTTGGTAATTACAAATAACCGAATATTTCCTACCGTATCCAAACAGTTTCTTATTAATGGATCCGCCTGATAATTTATAGATTTATCAACACAAGACATCCTTGGACTTTTAAAAAAAAGCAAATAATAATTCGCTTCATAAAACAAGGAATCATTATCACTTACATATTTATAAATCAGATCCTCATCAGAATATGACTGATCATTTGGATTACAACCGGCAAATATGATAACAATTAAAACAAGTATAAACAGTGAACTTTTAAAATACATATCTCAATTTTTTAAGCCTCTATTTTGTAAATAGTAATTGATTTAGATGTATGCTTTAACCCATATATCTTATCGTCATGCCAAGTAAGATAGTTCATAAAATTCAACCCGGGTTCAGGTTTTAAAACTCTTCTTAAATTGAGTTTTTCATTATATTCAAGCAATATAGCTTCTTTTTGATTAAATCCAGGCATAAGCCCTTCCTTATTTCTGGACGGTAGCGGAAGGTACTGAACTCTATACAAATAATGATCATTGGCAAACAATTCACCAAAATATGTATTGCGCAATGCATTTTCTTTTATTCTGTCGACATCATTTGGTTTTTCAGATTGAATATTATGTTCAAGATTTACAGGTGTATGAAGCTCTTTTCTTTTTAATTTTTTGTTTGATAGATTGAAAATATTTATTTCTGTTAAATTACTATAGCTATAAAACAACTTATCTTGAAAAATAGTGAAATATTTCTTGCCTCCAAGTTTGGCCTTATCATCTGGAACTTTAGGCCATAAACAATCAATATTTCTACTCTTAAGATTAAGTTTCGCCATATACCTGGTATCCAAAATGCCGCTTTCCCTCATAGGTGCATTCCTTTCTATTAATTCGGTATAGACAGAAGAATCACTTTGAAAATAAACAGGTATGTTATAACGAGAAAGTAAAAGGTATTTTTGAGGAATAGATTTATAAAAAATAAAGCTATCACGTTTTATGTCAAAAATATGAACAGAACGTTCACAAAGCAGAAAAATACTATCACGAGTAATGGGTTTAATTGCCAATACTTTTTCCCTATCAGGTATATTCACATCACACAAATGTGAAGTCAAAGAATATGGAGTATCCGTAACATCAAAAATGTATATAGAGTCAGCCCATTTTGAGTAATAATACAACATTATTGTATCGCCCTTAGTATAAAAGTCCATTGTAGTTTTAAGACCACCTGCAGCAGGTGGCGCCATATGTAAAGGACATTTGATTTTATAAGTTGTATATGAAACAGCTACTTCCTCATAATCACTTTGGCGATGATTACAATGAGTAAACATGCAAATGGAAAAAGCAACAAAAATTATAAGTGTTATTTTTTTTTCATCTGTTTATATTATTGTTCGGTGATCGCTTTTTCGCTTCGTCGCTTTAGTCGCTTCGTTCGCCCTCTCGCATCATCACATTGCTCATTACGCCATTTAATCATCCGCGTGTGTGTTCCGCCTCAGGCGGATCATGCTCGGTTCATAGGCCACAAAAGTTTAAACCAAAGTTAACGATTAATTTTCGAGAAATGCAAGTTTTTGAACAAGTTTCTTTTCAAACTTATCTTTTTCAATTTTAGCCACGAATGCACGAATGATATGCGAATGAATGAAGATTTAAAAGGGATAAACACGGGAAAAAACCTCATTGCATCATCACTCAGTTTTTTCTTTTGTTTTAGGTACAAAAACTATCTACTTTTTTTGGATGCCTATTTGTCTTTTCCCGTAACAATAACCTTCCTGAAAATTATACCTTTTTCCGTACTTAACTGCACAAAATAAAGGCCGGGATCCCAGCCCGAAACATTCACACGTAGTTGCTGCTCGTTAACCTCTTTGCTGAAAATCATTTGTCCTGCCAGGTTAAATATCTCCACAGAATATACAGACTTTTGTTCAATAGTAATAAAGATAATGTCCAAGGCAGGATTAGGGAAAATCCGGAATGAAGACATCTCCTGATCCTTTTCCTTCACACCAACGGTAAAGCAACTACCATGCAGGTTAGGGTTTGTCCAGAATATCTCTTTATCCTGATAGCAATGCAGTTCGTAATGCAATTCAATTTCATTGTGAAGCGTAGGAAACATCAGCCCGGAAGTGCTGCCCAAGCCTTCTATCCAGACATCCCAGTTCGTGAATTCGAGCCGTTTTCGATACTGACCATTAATGTTCGCACTGTCTATTTTTGCCACTATAATGACGCTATCGCGGCGATTGGGAATGAAGAAGGTATCCCCTTCTGTTAAACTGAAGTCATATAGCATTATGGCCGAATCAGCTTTAAAATCAGGGTGAAATTCAGGATGATAATAGCCGGTAAAAGCGGAATCTCTCACAAAATAAACACGTTGCAGGCTGTCTTCATACATGGCACCTACATAAACTTCGTTAGAGATAGCGATTGAATCATAATCAACCATAAAAACTTTATTGCAGTTTTCTCCTGCAAGCAGCGTGTCTCCGCTCATAAAAAACCAGGCACCTTCATATCCATATGGACCTGGGCCACCTGCAGAAAAAAAACATCCTTCATGCCATAATGCATTATCTTTTACTAAAGGAAAATTGCTTTGCCCTGCCATGAACAAGGGTAACAATAATAATAAAAGTGTAATGTGCTTTTTCATTTTATATTCCTTTTATTTTTAGTTGGTTTTGATAAACTTACCCGATAAAGTTTCATTCTTGTGTTGCAACTGATAGAAATATACTCCCGGGCTTAATTCCTTAATATTTAATCTATTGACATCCGAATTTAGCTTTATTTGCCTGAGCTGTTCTCCTTTTGCATCATAAATTGACAGCAGACCTCCTGTTAATGACTTCAATTTGCCAATATCAAAGGTAATGATATTTTCTGCCGGGTTGGGATACACTTCCAAACCACCCTGCTGTTTCTGCAGGTATTCCCCTATATCCAGCGTAATGGCATTAGGCGCCATGCCCATGCTGTCGGTTTTCACCAGGAGGGCTCCAGGCCAATAGCTATGGTCATAGGGAAATACAAAGCCGCCGGCCAGGAAACCGCCATCGTCCGTTACCACCACGTCATTAAACTGTGACATATCCTCATCTCGCCGAACATCATAAAACCGGCACCAAAGGCTGTCGCCCTGGCTGTTGAGCTTAAACAGTATGCCCCTGGCATCATAATACTGTCCATTCACAGAAAAAGGATAATCAGTAGCAGCTATGACAATGTCCTCATTACCGGTGAGGACTATTTCCAGATCCCTATGTAAGGTAACACTAAAAATATCTTCAAACGTACGGTATTGTTTATTCCAGATTACCTGACCTGTAGCCTGATCAAGTTTTACAATTTCAAGACCATATAAATAATCGTATGGATCTACTGCATTATTATACATGTAAGGAGCCACGGCAACCACATAGTTATCCTTGCAAATCAAATCACTGGCTTGATAAATTACAGAACTACTGGGCTGCGTGGCCCATAATTCATTTCCCAGGCTGTCGGTCTTTGTTATTCGCCAATGTGATTTGAAATCCGGAAACACATAGCCCCCATCATCGGTAACATCAATAGAAAAGGAATAACTCTTATCCATATACATCCGCCGCCACTCTTCATTTCCATTGGAATCTAATTTGATTAAAAATGTTCTTACGCTTTCGGGGGCACGAATACAATTATAATAATACTTTCCTGTAAGGATATAGCCACCATCCAGTGTTTCATGCATGGCTGTTAAAATCAAATAAGGCTCATTACCAGTACAGCCTGCGGCCGTATCCGGATATGTCAAAGTTGTGTTCCATATAGTATCAAAAGTTTCCGATAGTTTTAAAACATTTCCTATAATCAATCCTTTAGAATCAAGCAAGGTATGATTATGACAAACTATTATGTTATTGTCCTTATCAGTTAACAGGGTTTTACCATAATACAATACAAAGTCCTTTTTTGGATGACTACCATGGTACATACTTAGCTTTTCTCCATTATGATCAATTCTCACAATAAACAACTCGTAATTCCCCTGAATTCCTAATAAATAACCGGAGTCTAACTTTACTATAGATTTGACATAAAAAGGATTCGACAATGAATCGCCTAAATAATATTTTACCTTCGAATAGGTGTTTGGTGTTTGGCCAAATACCCTACAAAAAGAAAATACAATCAAAATAAAAATATAATATTTTTTCATCTGTCTAAATTTTATTAAATAGGTACGATGGAGCTCGCCATGACACATCATCTTTTAACTATACACTTTTCATTTTTTTAATCATGCGTGTGTGTGTTAAAATTTTTGTCATGGGTCGGTTCATCTGTCTATAATATTGTTCGGTGTTCGCTTTTTCGCTTAATCGCTCAGTACGCTCAGTTCGCCCTCTCGCATCATCACATCATCACATCATCACATCATCGCATCATCGCATCATCGCATTACTCATTACGCCATTTAATCATCCGCATGTATATTCTGCCTCGTATGGCGGATCATGCTCGGTTCACAGGCCACAAAAGTCTAAACCAAAGTTAACGATTAATTTTCGGGAAAACAATTTTTTGAACAAGTTTCTTTTTAATAAATTTCTCGCATAGAGAAAATTGTGCTGATACAATAACATAGCCGTAGCAGAATACTAACTAAACCGAACGGTGACTTTATAATCTGCCCATTCAGGAAGAGTCATTCCATAATGCCATCATGGTTTCCCATGGCATCATAAGCGGGATTCTCTAAGCACCAGCATAATTCTTTTTATGATTCGATATTTATGCTTTGATTTTCTGACAAACTGCCGGGAATTGGTTACTTTTGAAAACTGAAAAATAAATATACCAATTAAACATCAGTAAATCAACAATAAGCACATAGCTTGGCACCACAATTTACCATTATAACAGGAGCGAGCAACGGTATAGGCAAAGCCCTTGCGATAGCCTATGCCGGCGAAGGTCACCACCTGATATTGGGTGCCCGCAATACAAGCAAGCTGGAAGAGACTGCAGCATTATGCCGGCAAAAGGGAGCAGAAACTTCTGTATTTCCGCTGGACCTGTCATCGGAAGAATCCATAAACTGGTTTTCGGACAGTGTTAAGCAGTTAAGCGATCACCTCGACCGGCTGATCCATGTGGGCGGCATCAGTCAGCGAAGCTATGCAGAGGAAACAATTCTGGAAGTGGACCGTAGAATTATGCAAGTGAATTATTTTGGTACCGTGGCTTTAACGAAAGCATTGCTGCCTCTGCTAAAGGCCGGTAAACCGGCAAGGATTGGGGTAACGTCAAGCATCAGTGGAAAATTCGGGTTTTACCAACGCTCTGCTTATTCGGCATCAAAGTTTGCCTTGCATGGGTTTTTTGAATCCTTAAGGCTGGAGATGGAAGATCAGAAAATAAGTGTCACTATTGCTTGTCCGGGATCCATTAGTACCGAAATATCCAACCATGCGCTGGATGCCCGCGGTAATCCTCACGGTAAAGAAGATGCCCGGCTTTCCTCGGGATTTTCTCCCGAAAAATGTGCCCGCATAATGAAAACAGCCATCGAGAAAAGGAAAAAGGAAGTTTATATCGGAGGAAAAGAAATTATCATGGTTCATTTAAAACGTTTTTTTCCTTCATTATTTTATATCATTGCAAAACGAAACAAACCAACGAGTTGATCATGGATAATATCATTAGCGGAATACAACAAATTGGTGTTGGCGTTCCTGATTTCAGAGAAGCCTGGAACTGGTATATCAGGAACTTCAGCATGAACATAAAAATATTTGAAGAAGAGGCTGTGGCAGAATTAATGCTGCCACATACCGAAGGCAAAACACGCAAACGAATTGCCTGCCTGGCCATCAATATGGAAGGCGGAGGCGGTTTTGAAGTATGGCAGCATACCGGCAAAGAGCCTCAGCTAAAAAATGCCCCCGTGATGACGGGCGACCTTGGGATTAATTATGGCAAGCTAAAATGCCGCGATATCCGTAAAGCTTTTGACGATCAAAAACAAAAAGAAGGTGAAGTGCTGGGTGAGATCACTGAGAATCCCAACGGAGAAAAGCACTTTTTTGTTAAAGACCCTTATCAGAATATTTTTGAATTTGTAGAAACGCCCGAAGTATTCCAAAAGAAAAACATCAACGGAGGCACTTATGGTGGAGTGATTGGTGTCAAAAACATGGAAGAATCGCTGAAGGTATATCGGGATATTCTGGAATATGACAAAGTTATCTTTGATGAGACCGGTCATTTTGATGATTTTAAAGACCTGCCAGGCGGAGAAGAAGAAATACGACGGGTACTCTTACGTCATGATCGCTCTAAAAAAGGCGCTTTTAGTCCATTATTAGGCTCCTCAGAAATAGAATTATTGGAAGTCAAATCACGGCAGGCCGTTGATGTCTTTCACGGCCGCATCTGGGGCGATCCAGGCTTTATTCACCTGTGCTTCGATATACAGGATATGGGCAAGATGCGCGAACGCTGCAAAAATGCCGGATATCCATTTACGGTGGACAGCCAGAAAGACAATCCAAGCTTTGATATGGGCGAAGCTGCCGGAAGTTTTTCATACATTCAGGCTCCGGAAGGGACACTAATTGAATTCGTTGAAACCCACAAAGTCCCTATCGTTAAAAAATGGAACTGGTTCATCGACCTCACCAAACGTGACCGCGAAAAACCTCTCCCGCGCTGGATGCTGAAAGCCATGGGCATGAATAAGGTGGAAAGCGTTTGAAGAAATATGCCGGGCGATCTGT
>JAIPAE010000081.1 GCA_021740245.1 Bacteroidales bacterium
GAAGATATTGGTATGATGAAGATGCTTCCTAATATGACAGTAATCAATCCATGTGATTTCAACCAAACCAAACAGGCAACAAAAGCGGTTGCAAATTATGAAGGCCCGGTTTATTTAAGATTCGGGCGCCCTAAGATGCCGGTATTTATTCCGGAAAATATGCCATTTAAAATCGGGGAAGCCATTAAACTTACTGAAGGAAATGACGTCACCATAATTGCCACCGGCCATTTGGTGTGGCCTGCTCTTGAAGCACAACAGGCATTAATGAAAAAGAATATTTCGGCAGAAGTGATTAATATTCATACCATTAAACCACTAGATGAAGAAGCTATTCGTAAATCGGCACAAAAGACAGGATGTGTTGTAACAGCTGAAGAACATATGCTTAACGGTGGGCTTGGAGATAGTGTCGCACAAACCCTGGTAAAAAACAATCCATTACCAATGGAAATGATCGGTGTCAGGGATACTTTTGGAGAAAGCGGAAAACCTGACGAACTGATGAAAAAATATGGTTTAACCGACTTCGATATTGTCGATTCTGTCTTGAAAGTTATACAACGCAAGACATGAAAGCATTAAATGTCGTCGACCACAGATAAAGAAATACTTGAAATGTTCGGGCAACCAGCCCGCCGCTCCAGAGCTTTTGAGATACTGGTACACAAATACCAGGTAAGAGTTTACTGGGTGATTCGTCGTATGCTTCTGAATCATGAGGACACAAATGATGTCATGCAGGAAACCTTTATAAAAATATGGCAGAACCTTTCCAGGTTCCGCCATGAGTCTTCCCTTTATTCATGGATTTACCGGATTGCAATAAATGAGGTCTATAATTTCTTCCGTAAAAGAAAACGATTATATAATCTTCAAACGACAGAACTTACTGATGAGATGATCCGGTCGATGAAGGAAGACCCATGGTTTGACGGAGATGAAGCTCAGTTCAAATTGCAAAAAGCTGTTTCCGGACTTCCTTATAAGCAACAGATTGTCTTTAATCTGCGCTATTATGAAAATTTACAGTATGATGAAATGGCAAAAATTCTGGGAACATCTGAAGGAGGACTTAAGGCTTCATATCACTGGGCTGTAAAAAAAGTTGAGGAATATTTAAAAAAACATTAAACCCATATACTGAAACCGCATCATAATACCAACCAGAAACAAATGAGTAGCGACAAGAAATATAATAACCAGGAGCCTGACACAAGCAAAATTGATAGCTTTTCCAGTCAAAGCAGTATGAAAACACCGGAAGGTTATTTTGAAAATTTCCCTGCCAGGATGGGAAATATCACTAAAAATATCCCTGCCGAATCTATAGGAAAAACTATCCTTCAGCATGCAATATCCCATCCCTGGATTGCGGCTGCAGCCGCTGCTGTAGTCGGTGCTCTGATCGTTGGTACTGTCTTAATCACCAATCAAAACGGATCAGACCAAAATCCAAAACCAACTACTGCTGCTGCTGATTCGCATAATATTGAAAAGCCTAAAAAAGCACCAGATAAGAATGCTTATAGCATTAATAAACAACATAATTCAAACCAAAACAAACAGGATACTAATAATTCAGACTCTACACCTTCGTCTGCATTAGCAAACAACAAGAGCGATAGCCCTCCGACATCTGACACAGCAAAGGACACAAGCAAGAAAGCAAATCCAGAGAACTCAAATCAAAAGCTACGAGATCATGAACAGCGTGGACAATATGTCCAAAACGATAATCAGGAAACGATGTATAAGCCTCCCGAAGCCATTCGTGATCATGCTTATACCGGCGGCAACAATCAACAAAAAACGTCAACAGCAAATGACAACGCCAGCGATACAATACCGTTTTTTGCGGATACCTGTATCGATACACCAACATGGTTCGTACTTCCTGATATACCCCGCGGATATACTATCGAATGGCAGACCAATAACGACCGGAAAGACAGCCTTCTGATCAATGAAAGTGGTACATATACTGCAATTCTTTATGATAAAAACAATAGCCGGAGAAAGAAGTTAAACTTTTATGTTACATACCTTCCAAAACCCAGAGTTACACTCCGCCAGAAACATTCCGGCTGTATAAACAAAGATATCAGGCTCGATCCAGGCATATACAGTACTGAGTATAGATATAAATGGTCTGATGGTGTTAAAAGTCCGGTAAATTTTGTTTCATCCCGTGAAGCTGATAAGCAAAAATATATTCTGAAAGTTGAAGGTTGCAAGACCTACACCTATCAAACGGTAGTTGTCTTTGAACCCTGTAATCTCACCATACCAAACGTAATTACACCAAACGGGGACGGCATCAACGATTGTTTTATTATCCAGGGCCTCAGCAACTATCCGGGTAGCAAACTGATCATATTAAACCGTAATGGCCAGATACTCTATGAATCAAATAATTATCAAAACGATTTCGAAGGAGGAAATTTACCTGAAGGCTCCTATTACTACATTCTGCGGATCAATGATAAAAATCAGACAACAAAAAAAGGTAATCTGAATATTATTAAATAATATCATCATTACTTGAATACTCTTCGGTGAAAGCCCCTTTAAACAGGGCTTTTCTTTTTCAATTCATTTAAAATAGATACATTTGCAGCAAATAGATATCGTTATGAAAGCATCTGTAGAAATAAGTTACTACCCGTTAAAAGAGGTATATATTGCTCCCATACAGGGTTTTATTGACCGCCTGAATGAATATAAAGCTATAAAAGTCAGAACAAACACAATGAGCACACATGTTTTCGGTGAATATTTTGAGATGATGGAAATTATCACCAGGGAGATCCACAAGAGCTTTGAGCTTCCAGGTTCCATTTTTGTAATGAAAATCATTAATGCTGACCTGGATCCCGATAAGCAATGATGGGTGCTATCATTGAATATATCAGCGGCAACTATATTGAGTTGTTGGCTATGGCCCTGGGGTTGGTTTCCATAGTGCTGCAGATAAAGCAAAACTTATGGCTCTGGCCTGTTAACATTGTGATGACAAGCCTTTACATTATTGTTTTTCTGAATGCGAAATTTTATGCCGACATGACGCTTCAGATTTATTATGTAATTATGAGCATTTATGGCTGGATATACTGGTATACCGGACGAAAAAAGCTAAAACACAGAAAGAAATTACCGATAAAGCGAACGGGAAGCAGTTTATGGCCTGTACTGGCAATTCTTTCGGTCTTGTTGTTTATTGGTATTTCCTACATTCTGGTTAACTTTACTGATTCACCCGTTCCATATGGAGATGCATTTACCACCGCACTGAGCTTTGTAGCAACGTGGATGCTGGCACGCAAACTCATTGAACACTGGATTATCTGGATTGTGGTTGATGCCGTGTCTGTGGGACTGTATATTTACAAAGGCCTCTACCCGACAATGGTACTTTTTATTGTGCTCACGGTTCTGGCTTTCAAAGGCTATTTTGAGTGGAAGAATGAAATGGAGAAGACAGCATGAAAAGAATTGTGATTACCGGACCCGAATCGACAGGAAAATCCTGGCTGGCGAAAAATCTTGCAAAGCATTATCAAACCATTTGGGTTCCGGAATATGCCAGAGATTATATTGCTCATTTGAATCGCCCCTATCAACAGCATGATATTCTGACCATTGCACAACAACAATTAAAAAATGAAGAAAAAATGCTGACAAAAGCTGACCGCTATTTGTTTGCTGACACAAGTGTACTGGTTGCTAAAATATGGAGTGACTTTGTTTTTGGACAGTGCGACCCCTGGATTGAACAGAAAATTGATGAACACCGCTATGATCTTTATCTTTTATGCTATATTGATACTCCGTGGGAATATGATCCGCAGAGAGAACATCCACACGCCAGAGGTGAACTCTTTCAGTTGTATAAACAGGAACTTTTATCAAGAAATCTGCCCTATAAAATAATCACGGGAATCCATCAAAACAGGCTTGAAAATGCCATCAAAGCTATCGATGAGTATTTCCGGAAATAAATTCCACAAAACAATATTGCTTCTTTGTTCGTTTATATCTAACGAGATACAACTTTTAATCCTGATGATCTTTGAAAAATTCAGTTGACTTGTTCAACAAACAAGATCATATAAAAAAGATAGATAGTTTACAACCATATCAAAACTGATTATATTTGTATAATAAAAACAAAAGCTATTATGAAGAAATATATTTACACATTAATTCTTGCAGCAATAACGTTAGGGCTTCAGGGCCAGATCACCATCACAGAATCTGACATGCCGTTATCCGGCGATACAATAAGAACAAGTACGACATTACCAACTTCTGTGGGGTTAAATATTCCGGCAGGAGCAAATATCACCTGGGATTATTCGGGTTTTACGGCTCAATCGCAAACTGTTACAGAGTTTGAAGACATCAGCCAATTGCCATTTACATACCAGGCTGTATTTAATAATCCATTAAATCCTTCTTTGATGGCAGATTACGGAGTCACAGGCGGAGATTCCATCAATATTCCCAACATACAGGTAACAGATCCATATACGTTTTATAAAAAAAACAGTTCTGCTTATAGTATTGTAGGATTCGGTGTTACCATCAGTGGGTTTTCCATTCCTGCCGCTTATGATAATCCGGATTTGCTTTATGAATTTCCGTTAAATTACGGAGACAGTAGTTCTTCCCATTCAATTTCCGGGCAAAGTGTTCCGTCGTTAGGCTATTTTGAACGAGAAGTTACCCGTGACAACGAAGTTGATGGATGGGGCACCTTAATCACACCATACGGTACATTTGATGTAGTGCGTGTTAAGTCAGAGGTTATTCAGCGGGACAGCATTAATTTTGACTCTCTTCCGGCATTCCCGGCTATCACAACTAACAGAACGGAAATTAAATTTTTAGGAAAAGGGCAAGGTATTCCTTTATTAACCATAACACAGCAAAGTGGAATTACAGTAAACGTTGAATATATTGACTCGGTCAGAAATGTAAATACTTCAACTGGCAATTTAGAACAAAAAGAAAGCAATCTATATCCCAATCCGGTGTACGGCGAAGCAACACTGTCATGGCATGCTGACTTTCAGGATTTAAAGATTTACAATGCTTTAGGACAATTATTATTTCAGGCTGATGTTAAAAACCGCAAACGCTATACAATAGGTGAGGATATACTATCCACTACCGGAATATACATCATTGAACTAACAGGTGAAAAGGCCTATTCACATCAGAAGCTACTCAAAAAATAAGGCCGGTGTTATAAGCGGGATTCTGTATCAGCCAGCGGCTGATATCTATCATTTATCTGGACCAGCAGTTACCTGCAGGCTCAAGCAGCTTACCCCCCGGAATCGGGCGAGCAACCCTTATTCCGGACGCAGCCGGAAGTTCCGGTATATGTAGCCTTGCACCCCATAAGGTTTACCATCGCAACAGTCACCTGTTACGATCGTGAGCTCTTACCTCACGGTTTCACCCTTACCCTGCCGAAGCCGGGCGGTCTGGTTTCTGTGGCACTTTCTGTCTTCGAAAGTCGAAGCCTTCCTGTTAGGAAGTATGGTGCTCTGTGGTGTCCCGACTTTCCTCCGCGAAAATACGCAGCGATAGATCACACCGGCCTGTAAAGAACTTTATTGAAATAATACAAATACTGAACCAAATCATTATTGTTGGAATATTCTTGCAATTGTAGCTCCAACGCCAAATTCAGCAATAGGAGCATCATGAACTTCAATATAATCATACTCCTCAAGTTCACGCCTGATCTCAGCCTTCAAAATTCCCGCTCCTACTCCGTGGATAATGATCAGACGACGGATATTATTCTGTAACGCACTTTCCAAAACCCTCCGAAAATAGCTTAATTGAACATTTAATATCTCCATGGAGTTCATCCGTTTATGGTCATCCACAAATTTTTCGATATGCAGATCAACTTTTGCCTCTCCTTCACCTGTAACATGCTTATCAATAATAGCAGTGCGGCTCACAACTGTGGAGCCTGTATCGTCTGTTTTAGTCTCACGCCCGGAAGTTACAGCGCCGGTAACATCTTTTGCTTTTGGTAACCATTCTGGGTTTAAAAGCTTAAAAGCAAACACCTTGTTATTCCACCCCATATAATTCCGGTAGTTATCCTCCTTGTAAAAGCGTTTGGCTTTTATTTTAAAAATATCAGTAACCGGAGCAACAGGTTCCGTTTTTTCATCTATCAACATCAGTTGATAGATGCCGGACGACCATTTTTCCAATTGCTCCCTGCTTATCGTTTTTAAATACTCCCGGTGAAGTCCGGATAAATGACCATGAAACTGAAGTTTTAGTTGGCCTTCCTCTTCTAAATATATTGCATAATAAATGCTCTTCCGTGTGTTGTTCAACAGATACACATCAAGGTCTCCGGTGATTACAGATTTTTCGGATTCAGTTTGAAAAACCAGATGAACAGCCTGCTCCATGTCCCTGTGAGGCTGCACCTGCATTATCCTTGATTGTTGATCCGTTCGCCTACTCACTTCCTCATCCCGCTCCGGCACCTTATAATCTTCAGAAAACATATCGCCGGCTACACCCTGTGATTCAATTTTAATCAGATTACTACGCAATGTCGGAATATCAAAACCATCTTCTATGGTAACGGCAACCATATTATTTTCCAATACTTTAGAAACAATACCGCCACCTTCCTCATTCAGAAACTTAACTTTATCACCTGGCTTTAAATCCATAATCGTGTTTTTTGCAAAGATACTCAATTTATTTGCCTTAATATTATAACATTAACAGACCTCAACGGTTTTATCTGCCAGTGTGATGTAAGGTTTTCATCCCGTAGCTAAACTGATTGCAACAATCAAAACTAAAAACCAGTACAATTTTTGAAACTTCGATTTGCCGAATTTTTTATTCGGCATGTCCGGATTCATTATCGAACAGTAGCGGAATTACAAATTACACTCATCATTTTGCGCTATCCACATTGCACCATGCGCTTCCTGGAATTTCTAAAACATTTTCTTACGCTTGAGCAAATAAGGTAAAAGTATTTGATCAAACCCTTTACTGGTATCAGCAGGAACATATTCAATGTTATACTGTCCGCATTTCAGCATCAATTGTTTTCTAAAACTACCAATTTTTTTCATGTACTGTTCTTTGATTTCACGCGGATTCAGTTTTAACACTTCGCCACTTTCCATATCGATGAATTTATATGGCCTGTTATCGAACTCAAAGTCAATTTCTGTTTTCATGTCCAGGGTATGAAAAAGAATCACTTCATGTTTATTATGTTTCAAATGCTGAAGAGCTGCAAACAATTTATCCGTATGTTCAAAAGAATCAAACATATCACTAAAGATAACAATCAGCGAACGTTTATGGATACGCTCAGCAATATTATGCAGCACAGGTGCAATAGCCGTAGCTTTTCGTTCATCGGGTTTGGGTTGCTTCAGATGCTTTTCCAGGTTGGCATAAAGATACTGTTGATGTGCCCGAGTTGATTTTGGTTGTGAATGGAAATGCAGTTCATTGGAAAAGAAAGACAGGCCAGCAGCATCCCGTTGTTTCACCAGCATCTGTATAATAGCAGCAGCAGCATAAACAGAAAAGACCATCTTGTTGGGCTTATCCGGAGTTGGGTTATCCACAACCGGATAATACATTGACGAAGAAACATCCAGCAAAATACGGCAACGCAGGTTGGTTTCTTCTTCAAACTGCTTAACGTAAAGCCTGTCAGTTCTACCGTAGAGTTTCCAGTCGATATTCCTTGTTGATTCACCCTGGTTATATTGCCGGTGTTCGGCAAATTCCACCGAAAAGCCATGAAAAGGACTTTTGTGCAATCCTGTAATAAACCCTTCGACCACCTGCCGGGCAACCAGTTCAACATTACTGAACTGCTTAAGTCTGTTTCTGTCTATTTTTTTACTCACCTGACAAAACTAATAAGCCGCCGGCACAAAAAAAGCACTTGTGGCTAAAAGATTCATAATTTTTTACAATAAAGCTTCCAGCTTACCGGCCAGCACCTGTTTAGGCACGGCCCCTACTTGCTTGTCTGCTACCTGCCCATTTTTCAGAAACAAAACAGTAGGGATATTACGTATTCCAAATTTGGCAGTTGTTTCCGGATTATCATCCACATTTAACTTGGTGATAATTGCTTTATCTTCATACTCTTTGTCCATATCTTCCATAATGGGAGTTATCATACGGCAGGGACCGCACCATTCTGCCCATAGGTCAATTACTATTGGTTTGTCCGTGTTATTGACTATTTCGTCAAAATTTGCATCTGTGAGTTCTACTACCATTTTTATATAAATTTTTGTATTGATCGCAAATATACAATTTTCCTGAATAAATCAGCTATTTAAGATTTGACTTTGAACTTAATAAACGAATAATCCTGCTGAATTGTTTTCAGAAATTTATCCGGATTTACATTTTTCGACCGAGATGACAGTTGTAATACTTTCTCTCTGTTTTCGGGATCGCTGTTTTGGTCTGTAAAGCGGACATAAAAATCCAAATGCGCTTTACCGGGATGTGCTTCTACCAATTGATTTAGTTCTGATGTAAAATCGGGGGTTATATCATCAAGGTTTAGAAATAAGCTGATATTCCGAACCATATTCTGCATTACTTCAGAAAGCAGGCTTATCTTATTGATTTTTACTTCCAGTTGGGTTTGGTCATAAAAACGCCCCTGCACTTTACCCCAAATCATAATAAACTGTCCTTTTTCAAGAAAATGTTTATTCTTAAGATAGTCTTCCGAAAAAAGCATCAGCTTAATAGAGCCTG
>JAIPAE010000082.1 GCA_021740245.1 Bacteroidales bacterium
CCAGATATATGTTTTGCGAGTAGAGCTTGCTGAACAGCAACAGAATTATGATCATTAAAAGATTCCCTTTCAACATTGTTGGCTTTATTTTAACGGATATCAACCTTTGCTTCTTTGCGCACGCTCCCAAGTTATTTGTTGTTGTTTTTTTATATAACGGGAAAAGCCCAGGAACATAGCATAATTCATTATAAAAAAATAATAGGGTACAAATAATATTTTTAGTTTTATTTGCTTGTTTCCCAGGTACCATCCTAACAGAGACATCAGATAAAACAACACCTGAAGCCAGAATAAAATAACATAAAAGCTACCTGAAAATAATCCATAATGTGTTGCAATGATGAGATTGAACAAAAAGATCAAAAGAAGCGCCGGAGGTGCAATGACCCACCGGAGCACTCTGTGTGAAATATACTGAAAGGAGAGAGTTTTATACTTGAAAACATTAAGCAGCGGTGTCAGCCGGACAACAGATTGAATTCCGCCGGCGGCAATTCTTACTTTTCGTTTGAGTTCTTCTTTCAGATTTGCTGAAGCATTCTCAATAGCATAAGCTTCCGGATCATACTGAATGGTATATCCTTTCATGGCAATTCTGAGCGATATGATCAAATCGTCTAAAAGGGTGTCGGGTTCCACATCTTCAAAAAGTTCATTCCTTACTGCAAAAAGCTCGCCGGCAGCTCCTACTACGGAGTATAGTTCGCTGTCCCATCTTTTAAGCATGGACTCATATTTCCAGTATAATCCTTCGCCGGCGCCGGCTGCTGAATCTTCTGCTTTTGAGTATATTCTTTTCTCACCTGAGACACAGCCTACTTTTGGATCAGCAAACATATTCACTATACGCCTTACAGAATCTTTTCCCAGATCAGTATTAGCATCAGAGAAAATAATGATAGGTGTGTCAACGAGCTGGGCAGCACGGTTCATCGCATGGATTTTTCCTTTGCGTTCATTTTTATGAAAAACAGTGATATTATCATATTTTCTGAGTAGCTCTGGTGTTCCGTCATCTGAGCCATCGGTACACCAAACAATTTTCATCTTCTCCGAAGGATACTTGAGAGCCCTGGAATTTTTCACCTTTTGTTCGATGAAATCCTGTTCATTAAAGGCAGTGATTAACAAGGTGACTTCCGGTTCATAAGTACCATCCTGTGAAACCTGGTTTTTCCCTGCCACGAGCCGTTTCATTCTGACTAAAATATAAAGCAATAACCCATACCCAATGTATGCATAAAAAACAATGAATATCAGAATCCAGAAAATCACTTTTAATATTGTCATGGTCTTATATTATTTTTGAGCGTATATATTCAGATCGTCAACGCGTCCGAAAGTAAAATTATCAATAGTGTCCAGTATGGAAACAAGTTTACTTTCTCCGGAGTGTTTATCTTCCATAATAATCATGGTATGCTTACACTTTTTGATAAAAGTTTTTGCTCCTTCCAGTACATCGGCTTCCATACCTTCCACATCAAGTTTGATCAAAAAGGATTCATTAAAGTCCACGCTCAGATCGTTTATAATATCATCCAGACGTTTTACCTTTATTTGGCTATGCTTGTATCCTTTTGGTAATTTCTGATCAGGAGTTAAAATATGTGATGCTCCTGTATTTACAGGATTTATTGCAAATGGGAAAACCTGGTTTTTTTTTCCAAGGCCACAGTGAAATACTGTCGTGTTGTTGAACTGGTTGATATTTAAGTTAATCAGTATGGATTGAAAGCTGCTTTCCTGAGGTTCAAAAGTAAAAACAGTTTTTCCGTTTTGGGAAAGTAAAAGTGTGTATTCCCCTATACCAGCACCGATATCAAAGAAATACCCGTATTCTCTCATATTATTAAAGATAAACTTTTTTACTGTCCACTCATAAAAGTAATTTGCATACTGAAAATCATTTGTACCTTTACGAATATGAATTTTTCCAATACCTGAATAAACAATCCGGTTGCGAAGGCTTCCCTTACCGAAAAGTAAATACAGCAATGAATCGAAAATACTTTCGAAATCTCCGTGTTTTAAGTATTCTTTTAAGTATTTGTAATATGTTTTTAGTTTTTTCAAAATATATTATTTATACTTTTAGCCATTTCGACAAATCCCGGTTTATTAAATCCTGAAATTTTAATATATCATCTTTATAGATATCATCAATGATGCGTTGCTTTAATTCCTGGTCTAGTTCAGGCCGGTGAAGATTTTGTTTGCGCATTTTGTTAAGTTTTTTTTGCATGTATTGATTGTTGCGCATTTTATTTATTAATGCAGGTGCTATTGCCTGAACCGATCTCCTGATTATAGAGTTGTTGCCTATTAAGGCTTCTTTGAACTTATTTTTAACAAAACCGGATTGATTATAGCGTATCTCAGTATTAGGCATAAACGTATCATCAACATCTATGAACCTGTATATCTCTTTGATAACCGAAATAACATCATTTTTAATATCCTCATACAAAAACACTTTTAATTGTTCTTTAGGAAAAAGATCATAAAACCTGCTTAGATGCTGGTGAAAAAAACCTTCGTAAATTAAATCATGTCTGCGCCACCAAATTGAACTTTGATCAAACATGTTTTCCATATTTTTATCGGGTAGTTCATTCACTCTTGCCAGATGAAGATATCTGGAATAGAGTCTTTCAGCAGGGTTACGAAAAATCGCGATCATTTTTACATCCGGCTTATATTTTTTGATCCGTTCCGGTGTGCCGGGCTTGTAGAGATACATAGTAGAAGCTTCGCCGGTTTTCATGCCGGGTTCGGCATCCTGAAACAACTGCAAATATTCTTTAGCATTGTAAATAGCCTGCGGATAATAATACAATCGCTCAGGATCGTTTTTAGGGTCTACAGGGGTTTGCCCTTCTAAGGCGAAAAAGTCCGGTTCTTTGATCGGCGACATAAAAACCTCCGGATGTTGACCCATATACTTTGCAAGGGCTGTAGTCCCAGACTTTCCGGCTCCGATTATCATGAAATCAGGATGTTGGAAAAGTGTTGCTACCATAATTAAAGATAGTTTTCAATGATTGCTGATATGTTTTCCACATTATTTTCCCAGGTATGACTTTTTGCAAAGACTTTTCTGGCGTCTTGTTTTTCTTTATTGTCTTCTTTTATAGCTTGTTCCGCCATTTCTACATAAGCATTTTTATTGGGGGCCAGATATGTATATTCTTCAAAATATTCCATGGCTTCTGTAGGTGTAGCCAAAACAGGTTTACCCATCGACAGGTATTCATCGATTTTGCGCGGGTAATTTCCAATAGTCAAATCATTAACCCGTTGCGGGTTAATACATACATCAAATCCTTTGATATATTTCGGCAAATCTTCTCCAGGCCTGCTTCCCAGTAAATGAACATTGCTGAGATGATGTAATTCGGATGCTTTGAAATGTTCATCCTCCGGTCCCACCAACACAATATTCCAGTCTTTTCGGGATTTTGCGATATGTAAGATAACATCTATGTCCAGTCTTTTTGATGTTAGTGCACCGACATAGCCAATAACAGGAGAGGGGATATTTTTCATGTCCTCCGGTAATTCCATTTTTCCTTGGTCATCGTTAAACAATGAAACATCGCATCCCTGACCTACCATAAAGCTGTCATTATTGTATTTTTTTGCGTAATTAGCCAGATATATTGAATTCGAAACCACGGCATCAGCTTTTTTAATTAGTTGAGGCTCCATCTCCTTTCCATGCTTCCTGAAGTATGGCTGAGTAATCAGGTTATCACGTATGTAATATATGAAAACTCCGGGTTGTAACAATTCCTTAAGGTAAAATCCTGTAAACATTAAACTATCATTGAAAAGGATGAAATTTTTAAATCCCAGGTCTTTGGCTGCTTGTTTGATCTCATCGGCAAAAAACCGGTTGTTACGTTTGTTGAAAAAATTGTATAAAGACTTAAATTTGATCCAGTTAATAGATTCTGCCATGAAGCGAGGATATAAATTCCAAAGATTGTTATTTATCTGATAAAGTGCTTTTGCTTTGCCTTTTACTATATTTATTCGTTTCCGGATTTCAGGTTGATCTTTTTTTGTTGCTTTGGTTTTTCTATCTAAAGGAACATTTACATACAAAACACGATTATTATTTGCTAAAACTTCAGCAATATTTTTGCAATTAGAACCTATTTTGATATCCCATGGTTGTATGCTCACAATGATAATGTCCTTGTTTTTAATCATAAGATATATCTTATTTTTTCAGTTGATTATATATTTCTAATGTTTTTCTTGCCGTGTTATTCCATGAAAATTCCTGTGCTCTTTTGTACCCTTTCTCGATATTTTTGTCTTTCAAACTCTGATTAGTAAGCAACCGGTAAATGCCAAGGCTAATGCTTTCCGGTTTAGCAGGGTCAACAATATAAGCTGCATCACCTGCAATTTCAGGCATAGAAGAAGTATTTGAAGTAATTACGGGAGCTCCGCTGGCCATTGCTTCCAGGATGGGTATCCCAAAGCTTTCCCTTAATGAAGGATATAGAAAAACATCACATAAGTTATAGATTGCCGGCAGATCAGAATTGATAATATAACCTGTTAAATAGATGTGTTTTCTGATCTCTGGTTTTCCAATGCTTTTAAGTATGGTATTCAGGTTTTCTTCTCCGAAATCCAGCATTACTAATGGTATTGGGTTGTTCTTACTCAGATAATGAGCATAAGCCTTCAACACATTGGTCGTATTTTTTTTAGGGTCTGTATTTCCCAGAAAAAACAGGAAGTGTTCAGGAAGCTTATATTTTTGCCTGATGATTTCCAGCTCGTTCTTGTTTTTTATTTTCCTGAAATGGTCGCCAACACCGTTGTATACAACATCTACCTTTTGGTCAGCAAATCGGAAATGTTTGTCGATTTTTTTCTTCTCATAATAGGAAACGGTTATAAGTTTACTTGCTTTTTTAACAACTTTGGGTACTACCCATTTGCGATACAGATTACCCATTCGCTGATACCATGTTCCGCCTTGCTTGCTCATTTTGACTCCTTCAAGATAAATAATATCATGAAGTGTTATTATCGTTGGAATAGATATGTTAACCGGTGCCGTATTTGAAGTACAATGCAGGATGTCACAACCTTCAGCTTTAGCTGCTCTTGGCAAAGCTAATTGTTCCCAAACAGGATATAGCCCTCCTTTTAATTCCACAATCTTTAAGTTGGCAGACTCCTGCAGGCAGGCATTGTCCAGATCAGGCTTTACAAATATGACATATTCATTTTTCGTGTCAATCTTTTGCAGATTCCTGATCGTTTCCAGCGCAACCATATCCATTCCGTGTTTTTTTTCCCTGAATAATCGTTGTCCTTCTATTCCTATCTTCATATTTTTAGTGTCTTTTTTGTTTGTCTTTTTTCTAAAAATACTTTTTTTTATATGGATAAGCAAATGATTGATATATTACTAAATTAAAATCCTTTCATATTTCTAAAAGCTTGCTTTATTATTGTTTATGAATTGTTGCCACCATATAGCCAGAACAAATAAATACATAATCTGTGAATGCCGTGTTTGAATAAACCAAAACCATTGGTCTTTTTTGTAAAGGTCTGATTCAATATCACGGAACATATTTTTTAATTCAATAGAATCAATAAAATCTACATTTTCTAATATTTTAACTACAAACTGATATATTCTCTTGCGATATTGCGGATTGTCAAGAAATATTTCCAATGGTGCAAATCCTCCCTGTTTTTTCTTGTTCACAATCTCGTCAGGTAAAACAGGTTTTAGATATTCTTTAAACAGGTGTTTACTTTGAGTTTTATTTCTCAAAATATCCAAAGTTGTACCGTTTACTTTAAATTTTCTGGGTAAGCTGTTTACGAAATCAAATACAGTTGGGTCTGAATAAGGAAACACAACATTCAGCTTACTTGCATGTGTTGTCATATTTGCTTTATGTACAATAATCTGTGCTGCTGATTTTAGTATATCAGTGTTATAATTCCTGTTGAAATATAACTGGTTATATGAATCAAACCAGGATGATCTGATTTTCTTTTGATGTGGTATAGGTGTATTTGAAAACAGTTTTTTAATTTGTTCCCTTGTAAAGCCGAATTCATCGGTTTCAAGGGCATTGAGGATTGCATTATTGTGATACCCATAGCGGAAAAGCTTTGGAGAGTTCATTAAAGTTTTTCTGAAGGCTTTTTGGAACAGTTGTAATCCGGATTTTTGCATATAGTATTTTATAGCCATTTCTCTGCTACGGGTCCCGAAAAACTGATCATTACCATCACCTCCCAGAATGACGTCAGCCGTGGATGATTTTAGCGATTGGGATATTTTGTAATTAACCATTAATCCGTTTTCAAAAAACGGTTCTTCAAAAATATCAACCAGTTCTGGCATCTTTTCAATTTCATCGCCCTCCATTATAATAATGTGGTGATTAGCGTTAAAGCGTTCAGCCATAATGCGGGCTAATGGTGTTTCACTCCATTCACTGTTTTTAAATCCAATGGAATAGGCATCAATTTTTCCATGATAAACTTCACGCAATGCAGCCAGGTTTCCTCCGGAATCATAACCGCCGCTTAACAATAACGCTACTCTTGATTTTTCTTTAATTCTCGATTTAATTGCTTTCTGATGGTAATCTTTGTATATTTTGATGGCATCTTCAAAACTACCGTTAAAAGTTTCGGTTTTGGCAATGTAAGATTCATAATCCATAACTTTATTTACCGTAAATTGTTTGTTCCTTAGATAATAGCTAAGATACTCCCCGGGAGCTAATTTTTTTAAACCTGATACCGGAGATTGTGGAGCGGGGATAAATCCCCGGTGTAAAAAAGTTATTAATGCATCTTTGTCGGCTTTAAAATCCATGACCTGATGCTTTTTTAGCATCTTAAGGGAATTTGTAAATAGTTCATAGTTGTAATAAACCGGTGTTTGTGTCCCTAAAAGGTCCCTGAGAATAAATAGTCGTTCCGAAACCTTTATAATAGCTGAAAACTTTCCATTCAGCCAGGGTATAGCTTCAATTCCATGGTTTTTGTATATCCTTAGAAGATTCTCAGCCGGAGAAGAGGCGTAGTTCATATTTTTGGGCCAGGAATATATCTCACCTGAAAACACAACATAATCTTCACCCGACTGATATTGTTCGTGATGCCCTTTAATGATCCCGAAAGAATATATTTTCTCATCATGTTCTTTCTGTTCAAAACGGATTGTGTCAAATGCTAAACCTGTGAATTTCATGGGTTTTGTTGGTTTCCGTGTTTTGTGTGGATAAATGATTTATTTGCTCCCTTTAGTTTAAACAATGAAAAAAGCATGGTTATAAAGCCTGAAGGCAAGATTGCCAAAGCCTTTAGTGTTTTTTTATTGTAATATCCTGCTGGTACTGATAATAATAGAGCAATAATGATAATTGACAGGAGTATTATCCAAAGAACAGGAGGGAGACCTTTAAATGTCAAAATATTATGACTAAACAAACTCATTATTATTTTACAAGCAGTGATCAGGAAAACCACACCTAAAAGAATTACCCTTGGAGGTTGTATCATCTGGTATAATTTATCAGCAAAATCAAGGTTTCCTTTTAGGAAGAGGTCTTGTACAGCATCTTTGAAAAACCTTCCGAAATAAACAAACTGAGCAGAAAGCCAGCGTTTTCGCTGATTAGCAAAAACGTCAGATTTTTGAACTTTCTCATCCATAACATAGGCCTCGTGCAGATATTCTATAGTATAACCATCCTTGAGCATTTTTAGTTCCAGTTCTTTATCAAATCCGCCTACAGCCTCAATTTCTGACATAATTGATTTAAAAAATGCATAATCAAAAGCCATTCCCGAACCGATGAGTGCGGATGATAAGCCCAAAGCCCTGTGTCCTTTTCGAAACAGATGATTATTGATCTCTTCCGAAATTGCATCCAGAACAGCGTATGAGGTATTGGTGTTTTTTGCTATGCGGTGCGATTGTATAGCTGTATAGTTTTCTGCAAATGCATTGTTCATACGTTTTAGAACATCTGTTTTCATAATGTTATCAGCATCCAGTATCAGGGCATAATCATAGCTATCTCCAATAATATGCATGGCTTTATTAAGTGATTTTGATTTGGTGCTTTTATCAAAATTTACTTCAATTAAGCGGACGGGTATTTGCTGCAGTTGGTCTATAGTTGATTGCTGAAATGAATCTGCAATTATTATCACCTCGTACTTATCCTGAGGATAGTCCTGTTTTAAAGCTTCTTCTGCCACTTGAACAATGACAGCATCTTCCTTGTATCCGGGTATCAGGATTGCAAATCGTTTCTTATCTTTGGCTTCAGGATATTGTCGGTTTCCTGATAAGATTCCCGCAATGGCAAATATCAATATGTAAATACCTGCAAAGCCCAGATATATAAAAATGATAATTTCAATTAAATTTAAGATATGTAAAAAAATATCCATTATGATTTAATTTCTTTGATCACTTTTGCGGGTACTCCTGCAACGACGGTTTTGTCCGGGACATCTTTAGTTACTACTGCACCTGCAGCGACTACTGAACCATTACCAACAGTAACACCTTTCATAATGATTGCGCGGGTTGCAATCCATGCATCTTTTTTAATAATGATCGGTTTTTTCTTGCCAGTCCTGGAACGGTGATTCTCAACATTATGATGGTCACCATCCATGATCAATACTTCAGGTGCAATGGC
>JAIPAE010000083.1 GCA_021740245.1 Bacteroidales bacterium
AGCAGAAATTACAATGACAGCCCCCATAACATTAGGCAATATATGGCGAATGATGATCCGGGCATTATTGAAACCTAATGCCCTTCCGGCTTCCACAAATTCCTGTTCACGGATGCTTATAACCTGACCACGGACAACACGGGCTACCTCCACCCACATGGTCATCCCTACAGCAATGAAAATCTGCCAAAACCCTTTTCCCAAGGCAAAAGTGATCGCAATTACCAACAATAAAGTGGGAATTGACCAAACCACATTGATAAACCAGACAATCAGATCATCAACCCAACCGCGCAAAAAACCGGCAATTGCACCCAGCGTAATTCCTATGACAAGTGAAATAAAGACCGAGATAAACCCTACAGATAAACTAACTCTTGTGCCTATTAATAAGCGGCTTAACAAATCACGCCCAAAGCGGTCAGTACCCAACAGAAACTTACGTTTTTCAATATGCTCGTTTTTAATTTCTTGTTTGAGATCATCCAGGTTGACTGTCCGATTATTGCCTTCCAAATCTGTGTATGAGACCATGGTTTTGCTAATTGTGGGCTTAACATCCGGCTTTAAGGCAAAGGCAACATTAGCCGGAGAGAATGTTTCAACGGGACCGTTGTTTGGCTGATCGCCGGTAAATAATTCCACTTTCAACTTATTTTTATCAAACCAGATTTCATGAAATGGGACATATCGGTATTTGGATTCCCTTCCGTAGAACATTGTTTTTAAAAATCCCGTGCGTTCGATTTTCCGGTTCTTCCTGAGCTTTAACATCTGAACATCAAAACCCGGCTTTTGGGCTGATAATTCCAGGTATTGACGATTGGCAAAATGCGATTTATCAGGTGTAATCAGATAACCGAGCACTGCAATAAATCCAGCAAGAATAATAAACCAAAGCGCAACCATCGACAAGCGGTTTCGCCTGAACTTCTGCCAGGCGATCTGCCCCAGTGAACCGGAATAATCAACCGGCTTTTTTATAAATAGGCCTTTTATGAAATGCATCTTTAATCTATTCGGTAAGCAAAATTAGAAATAATTGTGTAATCAGGGATATATTCTTTCAACCAGGACTAAATTTGGAAATATTTGATAAAACTTTGTAAATAAACGTCTGACTGGTTCAGGATGTATATCCTCCTCTTGCTTGTTGCTTAAAGCTCTTCCTACAAATCTTCCCATTTTACCTTATCAATAAAATCAAAAAAGTCTTGCAGGAATACTATTTTCTGACATAATCCAGAAATTCAGCATGGCGTTTTATATCTGGTGAATAAACAAATATGTAATGTAATATGGAAAAGAGCAATAATAACCATTTTATTCAAGTATTATGTTTAGGTCAAATGCAAGGAATTTAAATCCGCAGACATCGTGGCTTGTTTTAAAACTCTATCCGCCACTTCGAAAATATCCTTTCGGATTCGAGTCTGTTGAATAAAAAAAACAGATTTACTTGCACCCGGACAGTAGTTGGCAAGATTATGCATTTCTTAGACCGTCAATGAGAGGGGCTGAAATTGAATATTTGCTTTAAGTAATAAAGAAACAATAAGTTAAGACATGGCTAGCGGAAAACAAAAAAGACAGACCGTAAAGCCTGTCATTTTATGTTGATATGAAAGGGGTAGAGCGTGCTAAAAAACACGTAAAAACCTAATATTATGTCATATATTAAAAATCAGATGTTAGTTACTTTCCCTGGGAAGAAAGACCACATCCATTTTAACTTCGTCTTTAAAAATTTGTTTGGCAAAATCTGCGATTTCTTGTTTTGTGATGTTTTCAACCAGTTTGTCCATTTCCGGTGAGTACTCGTAGGTTCCCGTTTCCTGATAGCTATTCAATATGGTTAACCAGTTGAAATTGTTTTTCAGGTTTTCGTTGCGTTCTTTTTTGTACGCTTTCCGGAAATCCTCAACATAGTGATCTTCTACTTCGCCTTTGCACAATTTGTCAATTTCCTTATAGGCTGTGGCTTTAAGTTCATCAACTCGCCCGGGATCGCATTCGAATTTTATGGTGTAGAGGTATTCTTCAACAGGTTCATTTCTGATATATCCATAGGTGCGTACTCCATAGGTGCCCCCTTGCTCTTCGCGCACGGTTTCTGTAAAGCGGCGGTCGAGTATGTTTGAAACAGCGTTTATAAGGGTGTTATTGCGGGTGTTGTGTTTCATTTTGTTGTGATATTCGATTTGCACGGTAGCTTTGGGAGTTTTCATTGGTATTTTGATCGTTTTCTCTACGGGATATTTGCTGAGGCGCATACCTAAATCTTTATACTCTTCCTTTTTACCGGTGGAAGGTATGGATGCGAGGTATTTTTTAAGCATTGTTTTTAGTTGATCGCGCTCAAAATTGCCTACCAATAATAACGTAAAATCCTCCGGGCTACCATATCGTTCTTTGTAGAAGTCCAACAGTTGATTGTCGTATTCAACTGCCTGATAATCCTCCCATGTAAGGGGTTTTGAATTTTCGTGATAGTCATAACGTATGCCACGCAGACTATCTCTGATGACGGTTCCGGGATTATTCAACCGGTTTTTATAATACCTTTCCCGTGAAGCCAAATATTTGTTATAGCCCTCTTTGTTCAGAGCGGGGTCTGTAAATTTTAAATGATACAATTTAAAATTGTCTTCGAGATATGTAATCATGGACAGCCCCATGAAAGTCTCCTCATACAATCCAATACCTCCGAAATCATAGCGTTTTTTTCCTTCCATATACCTGTCGATCTGTGTTTGGTTAAACCCAGCCAGGCCACTTTCATTAACAGCGCCGTAGGCAAAATTTAAAGATGCTTCCTGGTCTTTATCATAGAGTGACCTTCCGCCTTTGGAATAGAAACGGAATGCATATTCATCTTCTTTAAAATCAGCAAATTTCACATATACTTCCATACCATTAGAAAGGGTCCACTTTTCGCATTCCGGTTCACTGATCTTTTTGGTTTTTATAATGTTGCCAGGATCGGGAGTTTCTGCCATAAGATCGTCAATGCTTGCTTCCGGCTGATAAGGCTCATATTTTTTTGCTTTGGCTTTTGCCAGCGTTTCTGCAAGTTCTTCCCTGGTTGGCAGTTCCACATTATCCGGACCGGAGAGTGTTATCACCCTGTTATATTCTTTCATCAGACCGTGGATGGATTGTTCCACTTCACGGAGAGAAATATCATCGAGATGTTGTTCGTAAAAGGCTTTTCGGGTTTCGGGTGACATGATTGCCGTTCCCTTTTTGAAGGCATTTACAACTGAATAACAATGCCTCCGGCTTTCGCGGGTGTCTTTTTCCCTGACACTGCGATCTGCAATTCTCATCATGACTTCCTTCCTTTCATCCAGTTCCGATTGTGTGAAGCCTTGTTGCAGGGCCCGGAACATCTCTTCGAGTGTGATCTGCATAGACCTCAAAATCTTGTCTTCGTTGGGAGAGGCATACATTATGAGGGCAGATTTTTCGGGTTTGATATTATAATAAGACCAGCCTCCGAAGGTCATGGGTTGATCTTCTTCTCTGTTTCTTTTATCAATTCGCTGCCTGATTATGCTAAAAGCCATGTTGCGTGCAACATCTTCGCGATAATCTGCAAAGGTTTTATTGGGCTCCATCGGTTCATCTTTGAAATACATCCGTAAGCTTATCCTGCTGGCCTCTTTATCGGTATGGATGGCATAACGTGTCTCCTTGTGATCAGGGATATCCTGTTCTACTCGTGGTTTTTTGTCCTTTTGAGATTCAAGGTCGCCGAATACATGCTTAATTTTCTTTTCGGCAGTCTCGGGGTCAATATCACCGATGGCAATGATAGCCTGCAAGTCCGGCCGGTACCAGCTGTTGAAAAAGTCGCGCAAACGTTGTGGCGGCACACTATCAATAATATTAATATCACCGATAACATTGTGTTCGGCATATTTTGAATTTTTGTACACTTTTTTGTTGATACTGTCCCGGATGCGGGAATACGAAGAGTTGCGTGAACGCCATTCTTCATGGATCACGCCCCGCTCTTTTTCAATTTCCTCATCAAGGTAAGATACATTTGAAGCCCAGTCTTTGAGTATATGCAAAGACGTATCAATATAGGCTTCATCTTCCACAGGGACCCTGGTAAGTGTATAAACGGTTTCATTGTAACTCGTCCAGGCATTGATGTCCGGCCCGAACTCCATGCCAATACTCTGCAGAAAGTTTATAACAGCCTTGCCGGTAAAATTTTCGGTACCATTAAAAGCCATGTGTTCGCAGAAGTGGGCCATTCCGTTCTGATCGGGTTCTTCCTGCATGGCACCTGCATGTACTACCAGCCAGAGTTCTGTCCGGTTTTCGGGCTTTTCATTGTGTTTGATGTAATAAATCAAGCCATTGTCGAGCTGATCAACGCGATACGATTGATCGAATGGAATTTCATCCGACAATTCAATTTTATCCTGTGCAAAAGCAAAGCTGCAAAATGCCAGAATAGAGGATAGAAGGATTAATTTTTTCATAAAGAATTAAGGGTTGTTTAAAAATATATGATAAAAGTAAGAATATTTTATTTAAAACAAAATGATAAGTGTCCTGAAAAAGCAGGGAGATTTCTAACTTCGCTCGAAATAACAAAAGATATAAAAGGAAAGGTAGTAGGGAGAACTGGCTGCCAGGGCCAAACGAATGGCTGGGGATGCCCCGGCTAATGTATCATAGCTTTGTCAGCGATAGTAATTGATCATAGTCTGATTGTTGTTCCAATTCTTATTCCAAAATGTTCCTCAAGATATAATTCTTCAGGTAAAAATCCTGCTGTTTTATAAATCATTCCTAAATCAACCGAAAATCCTTTTAACCAAGCCCCCCAGTCGTTGAAAAAGAAATATCTTAAAGCCATATCAACTGCTCCTCCAGAAAAGGATTCATCAGTGTTAAAATTATAATCTTTGGGTTGATTCCAAAAGTGGCCAGATATATTTGAATAAATCCTATCATGCAATTTCAAATCAATTAAACTGAGACCAAATCCATGGAACCAGTTACTCCGATTTTGAAATTGTCTGGCATAACCATGGATATTAAAATCCCTGTATTTAATCCAAATATTTTCATCAATAAAATCTCCAAATGGTGCCATTGTATACCCCATTCCAAAATTCATTTTTAAATCCTCACTAATTTGAAAGTTGCCTTTACCCAACATTAAAGGATTTAACAAATTTAGCAAAGAACGATAACCCATTCTGTGAACATATTTCTTTTCATTACTTGTTAAATCTTCATATTTTGTGTACCTGTAAAATTCCATATCAGGTCGATACAGATGCCTTACAGCACCATAAGTATCAAATCCTACAATATCTCTTTCCAATTCATTTTCTTCTTCTTCAAGGTCAAACTCAATTCCGAAAAGACCTGTGACGTAATATTGTAAAATTCCTAATTTACGAAACCAATATTCCCATTTGTAATTTTGAAAATCATCTTTTTCAAAGCTTCCAATAGTCTCCATTCTGTTGGTTAACATATAATCCGACTCTAATCCACCCGAATGCAGTCTGATATATGTTGGCAAGTCATTATCTCTTAAATCTTGAAGGGTTTGGTCTGTCACTCCTTTCACATAAGCAGCACCATACTTATTGAAATAAGGTTGAGAAACCGAACCAATATTATTAACTGTCAAAATTGAACGATGTCCTTCTTCGTGAGTAACAGGCAGAAAGAACATTGATTGAACACCAATTTGAAGTATGTCTGCCAGATAATCATTCTTTGAGACTGTGTAAAGTTCTTTAGCAAATAATCTGTAACCTGATAAATAACTTTGATTTACCTGTCTCATTGTAAATAGTTGAGATGGTGAATCCTGAATAATAAAACTATAGTCTGTATAGCCTCTCAAAGTATCTTTTTGTCCATAAACCTGGACTATTGGAAGCAGGAAAATGACTAATAGAAATTTTTTCATATGTCTATATTGATTTTAATGGAACTATGTTTACCCCGTCATATTATACGGTGGAAACCCCATGCTATAGCCCGCCTAAGGCGAGTCTTTTTCTTGTGTCTTCCTCAGGCGTATCATGGAAGTTTTATATTTCTATATATTATGGGGTGTTTTTGATTTAAACACCCTAATTTATTTTACATAAGGCATTTTTCTGCTTGCCTTTCGCATTAATTGGTCAACTATCTTTGAAGGACTACTTCCAATACCACCTGATAACTTATGTTCATAATTCCATATCAACTTTTTGTTTTCACAATCACTTATACTTAAAGTTACTTTTACTTCATTTGTTGAACCCCAAGTACCAGCTAAAGCAACCAGGGCAACTGCTGCGCCTTCCGACATCGGTTTAGATAAACCAAAATTTGAGGTCATAATACCGTCTACTCCTAATACTTCACATAATTCAGCAGTAGTCAAAGGATTTTCTGGATAACCTGCCTTTAATAGTTTAGCGTTTGTTGTTTGAATTTCCTGAATTTCCTTTGTTATTTTTCCCTGCATTTTTCTTTTAAGCATCCAGGAGTAAATTTCATTTTGGAAATTGAGTGATTCAGCTTTCTGTTGTTCCTTCATTGCTTCAGCATCAATCTCTTTGTTAGGAGCAATGGATACTTCTGGCGGTACGATGGCTATGGTCTGTTGCTTGTTTGCCAATACTTTAGCATCTGGACTGTAATATATTTTAGCACAAGATGACAACAGGACAACTGTGAGTCCGATTAAAGATATTTGTTTTATTAACTTCATTTTGATTTTTTTTTAATTGTTTATGAATAAATTATTTATGTTTTTTGACTGATGAACCGAGCATGATTGCTTTAAACACATACGAGAATGACTAAAGTTAAGCTATTGCATGCGAGCTCCATCTGACCGCTAAAATCAAAATTATAAACAGATGAAAGGCAATACGAAATTGTCAAACTTTGAATAACAGTCAAGAACTGTCAGGAAAATTCCTGCTAGCTTTCAAGTCTGTTCTTGTCATCTATGTCGTCTTTTAAAATGCCCCATAACACTGGGATAATCAACGTAGAGTTCCCCGGTTCATACTGTGATTGATCCCTAATTGTTGAACTCAACCTAAAGGTAGCTCACCATCCGTTCGATCATTCATACGTATAAGTAATTCATCACCAAAACTTATACGTATGAAAAATTCAAAAAATCAGCATGAAGATACAAGGTTTTCTTCATCTGAACAAGGAAAAAGAGTGATTAAGATTTTCAGGCAACAGTTAAGGGTTGCCAACCGGACTGACCAAACGGTCAGAAACTACACTCGAAGCATCAAAGGGTTAATGAACTTCCTGAATGAATTACCTGAAAACCTCGATGTAGACCAAATTATTGATTTTCTGCATGATTTGAAAGTCGAAAAACAGCGCAACTGGCGGACCATCAAAATCTATGTAGCCGGTATCCGTTGGTACTACCAGCATGTGCTTGGCGATGAAGAAACGGCTCTGTCAATCCCTTACCCAAAGGAGGAAAAATCGCTGCCTCAAATTCTCAGCCGGGAAGAACTTACCGACCTGTTCAACGCCTGCAGCAATCAAAAGCACCGGGTTATGTTCCGGTTGATGTATTCTTCCGGACTGCGCAGGGGCGAACTCATCCGGCTTACTCCCCAGGATATCGATACCAAAGATGGCCAATGCAGGATACGCATCTTAAAAAGCAAAGGCAACAAAGACCGTTACACGGTTTTATCCAAAAAGGTACTTGAGGAGCTACGCGAGTATTACAACACCTGCCGCCCTAAAACCTATCTTTTCAATGGACGCTACAAAAGCCAGCCTATGAGTAGCGAAGGTCTCCGGCATGCGTTGGCTGCAGCCGTGAAAAGAGCCAAAATACGCAAAGACGTGAACATGCATATTTTGCGTCACAGTTTTGCCACTCATTGTATTGAACACGGCATGAACATCAAAACCCTGCAATACCTCATGGGACACTCTTCTGTATTAACCACCATGGTATACCTGCACATTAGCCAGGTACCACTCGAACATGCTTTTATACAATATTGGGGGTATGTGCTTTTTTAATCGTCATCCTCATCGTTATCATCCTCGTCATTGTCGTCATCTTCATCGTCATCATCGTCATCCTTTTCTTGTTCCTTCTTAACCTCTTTCCCATCAGTCGAGAAAAGAAGTTCAAATTCTACCTCTTCGTCATCTTTTTCCAATTCAACTTCGACTTCATAAAACTTGCCTTTGGGTGTCTCAACAAACTCCACTTCTTCAACCTCATAATCAGAGTAATCTGCTTTCAGAGTTGCTTTAACTGCTTCTGGTAGTTCAGAAAATTTAATTTCTTTTTCAGTTTCAACCCATTTGCCATTTTTATCAAATGCTGATGTAAATTCAGCTTTGCCAATTTCATATTCTACTTCCCAAAGTTTGTCTTCGCTATCATATTCCCATTCCACATCTTTGGCGTTTGACACTTTTTGTTCAAATGCTTTTTCAACATTAGATGGTACATCTGTTTTTTGCCCACAGGCTGTGAAAGTCATTGTGCTTAAGACCATCACTAAAATCATTAAAGTTCTCATATAAATCCTTTTTTAAGTTAAACATATTGCAAACTTATG
>JAIPAE010000084.1 GCA_021740245.1 Bacteroidales bacterium
CGGTAGAAATTGATCCCAACTGCCTGGAATTTGGCAAAATCCCCAATGTCTTTACCCCCAATGGCGACGGGATTAATGAACAATTCGAGCCGCAACCCCTGGAAAATATCGAATACGAGATCGTGATCTACAACCGCTGGGGTAGGAAAATATTCACCGGCGACCAGGATCATCTGTGGGATGGCACCATCAAGGGCCAAAAAGCCGCCACTGGTCTTTATTATTACGTGATCTCCGCCGTGCATATCACCAGCGGCGCCAGTCAGGAATTCTCCGGCGGAGTTACGGTGCTGTACTGAGTAATGCGGCGATGCGATGAAGCGATGATGCGTTTTGTGTTCTGAAGTACTTTCAATTAGAACTGATAACAGAAGTATTCGCAAATCATTCGTTCATTCGTGGCTAAAATTGAAGAAGATAAGTTTGAAAAGAAACTTGTTCAAAAACTTGCATTTCTCGAAAATTAATCGTTAACTTTGGTTTAAACTTTTCAAACTCATGAAAAACGTGACGCTCTCACGACTCTGCTTACCCAATGCCGTAAAACCAAAAATCTTTGATTTTATAGTTTTACGAGCATCCACGACCGCAGGTCGGGATCACCCAATCATCCAATGCCATAAAACCAGAAATCTTCGATTTCATAGTTTTATGAGCATCCGCGACCGAAGGTCGGGATCACTCAATCATCCAATCTCTCTCTCTCTCTCTCTCTCTCTCTCTCTACATCTTCAGGTTATTGAGCAACATAAGAAATTTTGCAACTGCATTTTGCAGCATATATATCAGGGAAAAGAATGGTGTTTTGAGTTTGGGTAGCGCAATTAATAAACACTAAATAACCAACAATAAACTTTTAATAGTTTTGATATTCCCTTTAATCATTACAAAAATATAATCACAATGAACAAGAAAATTTGGATTTTACTGCTTTTTATGATGCCATTGATGGCAGAATCCCAGAATATTACCATAAGCAATCAAAAAACAATTGGAGGTTTCGATGAGGATTATCTAAATGATGTAATCCACACAAATGATGGAGGTTTCCTGCTGTTGCATGGTTCTACTTCAGATGCTTCGTTTGAAAAAGCTGATTCTTTGATTGGAGGAGCAGACTGGTGGATTGTGAAAATGGATTCTGCTTTAAATATTGAATGGCAGAATACTATTGGTAGTACCAGGTCTGATAACTTATATGGAGGTGTTGAATTGAATGATGGATATATATTAGCTGGTGGAAGCGCAGATTCACTGGCAACAGGCGATAAAACAGTTGAGAATTATGGAGATGCTGATGCATGGGTTGTAAAAATCAGCAAACAGGGTGTTATTCAATGGCAAAAAGTTTTTGGCGGAACAGATAACGACCGGATTTATGATTTGGTTAAGGATACTTTAAATAAGCGAATTTATGCTACCGGGTTTTCATATTCAGATTCTTCAGGAACAAAAACAGAGAACAGCAGGGGATTTTCTGATGGTTGGGTAATGGCCTTTGATTATTCAGGAAATATTATCTGGGATAAGACTGTTGGCGGGGATGGATTTGAAAGTAACCAGAAGATGGTACTTTACGAAGATAAGCTGGTTTTGGTAATGGGATCAAGTTCTGACCAGGGGTTCGAAAAATCAGAGGATTGTTATGGTGAACGTGATGTTTGGGTTGTTTGCATGGATACCACAGGTACAATACTTTGGGATAAAACATTAGGTGGAATTTATATGGAAATGTTTCCCGCTCTGCAGATAAATAATGACACTATTTTTATTACTGCTATAAGTTCCTCAGGACAAAGTGGAAATAAACTTTCACAGAATTTTGGTCCTGTTTTTAGTACTTATGATATATGGATGAAATATCTGGATATTCATGGAAATACATTAAATATGGATACGATTTATGGTGGTACTTCCAGTGATGGTTCATTTAGTTTAAGTGTTTTACCTTCTAATCATTTGTTATTAGCGGGATATTCACGTTCGAATATCAGTGGCAATAAAAGTGAAGATATAGTTGGTGTAGAAGCCGATTATTGGCTATTAGAAGTCAGAACAAACGGCCAGATTATTTGGCAAAAAAACATCGGAGGTGCAGACGTTGAAACGTTAACTAAGGTGTTTAAAACGAGTGCGAATAATTATATTCTATTTGGAAGCTCAGAATCTGATGTAGGAGGAGATAAAACTGGGTTTAATCGAGGAAAAACGGATACATGGATAGTTGAGCTTAATGTTCAAACCGGAATTCCTCAGGTTATGAATTTTCAGACAGGTGTATACCCCAACCCGGGAGAGAAAAAAGTATGCATAGAAACTGGTTTAAAGGGCAAAGTAGAGTTTTATACTGTTGACGGAAAGAAAGTTTATACTTCAGCGATTAAATCCGGCAACAATCACTTTGACTTGAGTCATTTAGAAAAAGGCATGTATATTTTGCAGTTTTATGACAATTACAGTTATAAAGGTGCTATCAAGTGGATAAAGCAATAAATAAAGCAAATGTTATTTGATTTGAGCATCCGCTTCCAAATGACAGCTTACTTTAGTGCATGCAACTGCCATGGGAAACTATGGAATGATTCTACCTGAATGGGCAGATTACCATCAAATATTCATCCGGAAATGTGATGGTGGAATCACCTGGATAGGCTAATAGACAAAAATAATTTGCACCATTGCTGTTTTTTACTTGATAATTAGTTTACGGGTTGCCACAGTACTGTCATTATTTATTTTAATGATGTAAACTCCTGCTTTTAGGTAAGAGAGATCAATTTTTCCGGGAAAAACAGGAGCTGTAAATGCCTTTGAAAACAAGCATTGGCCGGAGGAAGAATAAATCTCAACTACCGGATTTTTTAGATTGTTGTTCATATCAATAAACAGCTCATCCTTTGCCGGGTTGGGATATAGCTTGATATTTAATGGTGTTTTTTCCTGTCCTGCAGAGGTTGTGTTTTCGGCATAAACATCAAAAACATCAGAGTTGGTACAACCATAATTGTTAGCTACAGTAACCGAAAAGGTGTTTAATCCCAAATGAACCAGTGCGCTGTCAATAAACAGGGTTTGCGTTGCAGCTCCGGTTGACCACAAATAGGATTCAAAACCAGAACCGGCATCAAGGATGGTATAACCACCAAAATAACTCATAGTATCGTTTCCTGTAATATTGACATCGGGCGCCGGTAGCACTTTTATGAGAATGTCATCATGAGCAGATTCGCCGGTAGTATCAAGAATATAAACGGTATAAGTTGTAGTGGAAGAAGGACTCACCCAGCCGCCGTCCAGCGAAGAAACCCCATGCGACCAGGCAACGTTGCCCATCCCGGCACATTCACCCTGGGCTATCAGGTGAACCGAGTCGCCCGGACAAATTTCCAGAGGGTCGTTGTTTAGAATTTCTATATGGCACTGGGCTGTTGTTGTGCCTGATGTGATGATTAGGAAAAATAAAACAGTTAGATAATTTAAGGGTCTCATAATAGCGGCGTATTTTGATATATGACACTGCAATAAATAAATAGTTGTCTTAAATAGGATAATTTTTTGTCTTATCAGGCGCTTACTCATAAAAATAAGATATGGACAAAACAAATATTGTTGTGTATAAATTATCAGAAGGCAAAGCTATGATTCAATCACGCAATCAATCTCCCAATGCCGTAAAACCAAAAATCTTTGATTTAATAGTTTTACGAGCATCCACGACCGCAGGTCGGGATCGTCCAATCACTTCTCACGTAGTTCTCCTTTATTTCTGCTCCTTCAGAAAACATTCATCTTTTATTTCTATTTCTTCTTTATCTTTGTGCTATGGAAAGCAATAAGGAGGTCTTCCGGGAACGGATGAATACGATTATCAATGAAGCAGACACTCCGGCAGGCAAAGCTTTTGATGTAATATTGCTGGTGTTGATTCTCATTAGTGTGGTTGTAGTCATGCTGGATAGTGTCAGTTCTATTCATAATGATTTTGGTGCTTTACTGCTGAACATTGAGTGGACCATTACGATATTGTTCACCCTGGAATATATGCTCAGAATCATGATTGCCAGAAAAAAGGCAAACTATATATTTAGTTTTTATGGCATCATCGATTTTCTTTCCATTATTCCAACCTATTTGAGTTTGCTTATTGCCGGTGCGCAGTTTTTGATCGTCATCCGGGCTCTTCGATTGATGCGGGTATTCCGTATCCTCAAGTTGATGCGCCTTGTGGGGGCATCCAATACCCTGGCGGTTAGTTTGCGGGCATCCCGGTACAAAATCTTTGTGTTTCTTGGAGCTGTTCTGACCCTTGTCATTATCCTTGGTTCTGCCATGTACCTGATCGAAGGAGCAGAAAACGGTTATGTAAGTATTCCCAAAAGTATCTATTGGGCGATTGTAACGCTTACTACGGTTGGTTATGGCGATATTGCTCCGGCAACAGTTACCGGGCAGTTTTTAGCATCCGTTATTATGATTATGGGGTATGCAATTATTGCTGTTCCCACAGGTATCATTAGTGTTGAGATTGCACGGCATTCCGGACACGAAGAAACGAATTCCCAAGTGTGCAGCAACTGCCAGTATCCCAGCCATGATGATGATGCTATTTTCTGTAAGCGCTGTGGTAACAAATTAAGAAATCATGAAAAAAATGACAAATGATCCCTTGGGGATAGCCTTGCTGGAATATCTGGACGGAAAGCGCGGTAAGGAGATAAACGTATGGAGTCCGGAAGTGGAAGATGATGTAATCCCGGTGGAATATCTTTTTCGGCCTTATGAGGCGATGCCGGAAGTTGAACAAAAAGCTTTGAAAATGGCAAACGGAACCGTTTTGGATGTAGGAGCGGGCGCCGGTTCTCACGCATTGTGGCTTCAGAATAACGGATTAGAGGCTACTGCAGTGGATAATTCCCCCGGTTGTGTTGAAGCCATGAAACGGCGAGGTTTGAAAAATGTGCGTTTAGCGGATATCTGGAATCTGGAGAATGAGCAATATGACACTATTTTGATGATGATGAACGGGCTTGGTTTTGCCGGCGAACTTCAATACCTGCCAAAATTGCTACGCCACTTGAAAAACCTGCTGAAGCCCGGAGGACAAATATTGTTTGATTCCACTGACCTTATATATCTTTTTCTGGATGATGAAGGAGGCGCATGGATTGATTTGAATGACAAATATATCGGAGAGATTATCTATACTATGGAGTATAAAGGAATTTCCTCTAATCCTTTTCCATGGCTTTTTGTGGATTTTGACCTGGTGGAAGAAGCTGCTGAGATGACTTCACTGAAAGCAGAAAAACTTTTAAGCACAAAAACGTATGCTTATTTAGCCCGGTTAACAAAAAAATAATTTTCTGTATAGCGTAAAAGGCTTTTAAACAGATATTTACAAGACTAAAAATATTTTTTCAAAACACTTGACACAAGCGTTATGCTGCTTATTTTTGCACGCTTTTTTTAAAACGAATGATAAAAAGAACAGGGTAAAAATATGGCAGCATTTATTACAAAGGAAAAATTGTTTTCCAGCCGATGGTTTCAGGCATACGGAATGATTGTGCTCGGAAGTTTAATTCTGGCGACAGGGTATGCGCTTTTTATAGCTCCGCAGGAAATTGTTCCGGGAGGTGTTTATGGCTTAGCAATTGTGATCCATTCATTTACTAATTTTCCAATAGGTATGACAGCGCTGGCTTTAAACATTCCAATCGTTATTATAGGCATGCGCGTTTTAGGTCCCCGTTTTGGCTGGAAAACGGTAATAGGTTTTGTTCTGACGTCTGTTTTTACAGACATCATTTGGTACTTAACCGGCGGCGCCGGTATTGCTGAAGGTGACACCTTGCTGTCGACTATTTTCGGGGGTTTATTTATCGGTACGGGTGTTGGCCTTGTTTTTAAAGCGCGGGCATCTACCGGGGGTACGGATGTTATTGCAAAAGTGATTAGTTATAAAACCCGAATTCCGGTTAGCCAGGCAATCATGCCTGTTGACGGGGTTGTTGTTTTGCTTGGTGCTATTTCTTTCGGAAACTGGACCATGCCCCTGTATGCTATCATAGCAATCTTTATTATTGGTAAAGTCATTGATGTGGTATTGCAAGGTATCAGCTACGAAAAAACATTGTTTATTATCTCCGATTACCATCAGCAAATCCGGGATAAAATCCTGATCGATCTGAATCGTGGAGGAACCATTATTCAGGGAAAGGGTATGTTTAATCAAAATGAAAAACAGATCATTTTTACAGTAGTCTCCAGGCGGGAGCTGGCAATACTCGAAGAACATATCCTCAAAATTGATCCGAATGCTTTTATGAGTGTGATGAATGCCAATGAAATAATTGGGCATGGTTTTAAAACACTGAATGATAAGCTTTCAAATGACTAAGGATAAGCCGCTCCTGGCTTCGCCGGTTTTAAAATGAAAACTGGTAATAGATAAATGCAAGTATACCGCCGAATATCAACAATGTAATTATAATGCGAAATAGCATCATGCGTTTTTGAGCAAGTTTATATTCTTTGAGTTTAGCCTTGTATTCTTCTTTTTGAGCTTCTGATACCTGCCTGAACTTTAGTGGTTTTTTGTTTGAAACTTCATATTCTTTATTGATTTCAAAGAGTTTTTTCCTTTCGGAGCGAATAGCTTTGTTGTTTTTCAGGCTGTTTATCATGCCCTGTATGGAACCAAATCCTCCAATAAAGTATGCTTAATAATGGTTTCCATACAAATTTACGAAAAAATATGCTCTAAAAGCGATTATTTTAATCACAAAAAATCAGTCCACAAAGTATTTCGCCGGAGAATATGGACTCTTGCGGAATTTTTCTTCAGCCTGTTTTTTCATCCGGATTGTCAATCCTGTGATATCAGCCATTTTAAAGAATCCCTTGTCGATTTTTTCAGATGTAAAATAGATAGTGTTTTCGTATGCATAAACTTGTTTGCCTGCATATTGTGTGATGTTGAGTTCTCTGGATTTCTTGCCGAACTTAAATCTGGGATGTAAATAATCCAAAAGGTTCGTAATATTTTCCTGTTTTCCATGATAATGGCCGCACTGATGGCAGTGAAACAACCGTATTTTTTTAAATTTGATAGCATCATTATTTGTGGTTGTTTCACAATACGGACAAGGTTTTCGAACAACCTGGTCCACAGTGTAGTCCTCAACGATATTGGCAAAGCGCAGTTTAAAAGGGGATAAATAATTGGAGAAATTAGCCATTGCCAGTACCTGTTGAAATGAAATTGCAACCAAAAGTATGACTAATAACGGCATGTTGATAAAAAGAAAGCCGTCAAAGGCGCCGTGTAATATAACCGCCCAGATAAAGGCTATGGCCAGTAACTGCCACGATCGTTTCTCATAATAGATTCGGTATATGGCATATCCCATGAAAACACTGAAAGTAATATGCATGGGGGTACTGATAAAAAGACGAATAAACAGGAGATACTCGTCTCCGGCCATGCGGTTGGAATACATGTAATTTTCAATCAGTGAAAAGCCAAGCGCAACACAGGCCATATAAATGATGGAATCATTGATCTCAGTGATCTGTTTACGGATAAAGAACCAGGCGATGATCAGGCCCAGTAATTTGGCTATTTCTTCAATCGGACCAATCACGAGAAAAGCACCCGGGAATGTTCGTATAAAACCTTGCGGAATTAAAGGATCGGTAATTTCATATAAAACCAAACCGATGAAAACGGAAGCAAAACCACCTACAACTGTAGCTACAACCATAGACCACAGTGGTTCCCGGTCATAAACATCAAAGCGTTGAAGGTAGCGGATGGCTAAAACTCCCAATATAAATGAGATAAATATGCTGATAAAAGACCAGGTCATAAATGGCGCTCTTTATACAGCGAAAGTAGTAAAAATAAAAATCAAAGAGAACCGGTTTATCTTAATTTATAAACCTGAATGCTAAGTTGGATTTTTTCAGTGTAATATTTAAAAGCGGTTAGTGGATTACTAAACCACTTTTTACAAGCCGAGAAACTGTATACCCAAACCGCAAAACAATATAAGCACAGCCGCTATGATCTGTCCATAATTCTGAAACAGTGGGACCTTTATCCGGTTGAACCCATATAAAGGAGCCAATACCATTACGAGCATTGTTGCAATGGTTGTAATGCCGAAAACACCCGCAACAAGAAATATACTTCCCTGGCTGATCCCTGCAGCCGGGAACATCAAGAGAGGAATGAGCGGTTCGCAGGGGCCAAACAAGAATACAACAAACAATGTCCAGGGCAACATCCCTTTAAAATTAAGGGGTCTCTTTTTGTTATTGCCTGACAAGCTTTCTATTAATTCATCTTTTTGATGACCGGT
>JAIPAE010000085.1 GCA_021740245.1 Bacteroidales bacterium
AAGACTTTCCGGGATTATAAGCCCTTTAAGCTTTTTGGTTTTGTTGCTGTTGTATTTTTGCTAATCGGTCTTATATTGCTCGGCATAATGTTTTACCACAAAGTAGTGACCGGAAGTTTCACGCCTTATAAATGGCTGGGCTTTGCCGGCGGCTCTGCTTTGCTGATTTCGGGTATCTCCCTTTTGTTTGGCTTTGTACTCGATATGTTTGCCCGGATGCGTCATAATCAGGAAGAAATCCTTTTTTATCTGAAAAACAAAAATGACCGGTAAAATAGAATTTCCCATAACATTTATACTGTCCACCGGAAGAACCGGAACACAGTTTTTCAGCAGCTACCTTACCGAAAGCTGCCATAATATTTTGTGTTTGCACGAACCCAAACCATCCCGAAGGTTTAAGTGGTATTCCAACTTTTATCTGAATAATCAAGTTTCATCAGAATTTATTGCAAAGCAATATTTGAAATGCCGGAAGAAAGTCATACAACGCACGGATTTTTCGCGTTACGTGGAGTCCAGCAACTTTATGTTTGGCACTGTTCCGGCGATCGAAAGAGTGGCTCCTGAGTTATCCGTGATTCACCTGGTAAGAGAACCACTTTCATACATTCGTTCTCATCTGAATAAAGGCTTCTGGAGTGGCATCAAAGGATTTACTGCCCGCAATATTCCGGGCTGGCTGGAATTTCTTGAGCCTGAAATCCGCAATTCCGGTGACCCGGTTATGATTTTGGCGGCACGCTGGATTTATGTCAATAGTGTAATCCGTAATTATCAGGAAAAGTATCCTTATTTGTTGATGCGTTTTGAGGATTTGTTCAGCAGCAATATCGACACCGGAACAGAGACACTGAATCGAATCAGGGAATTTTTGCAATGTCCCGGGCTGACCGATAATCAGCAAAAATACTGGCTGGGGCAAACGGCAAATCAATCCAGGAAACAGCGGGCTGACAAATATCCGGTGGAGGCGCAACACATTGAATATCTGAAACAAAACGCTAAGGAATTGCTGGACCAATACAATTATACGCTTTGATATGCAAAAATGGCTGAAATATCTGGTATATCTCTCTGTGGCTTTTTTGATATGGTATCTCTGGAAAGCCGACTTTCTGCATATCCCTGAGATTAGTAATTATGGCTTGTTCGGTTTATCGATCGCCGTGCTATTGGGAGGATACCTGACTAAAAGCAAAGTCTGGCAGGTTGGCTTGAAAGCCAAAGGAATGGATGTGAATTTGCGTGACAGCATTGCTTCTACGGGCCTGGCCGAACTCGGGAAATATATTCCGGGAAAGCTATGGGTGATCCTGGGGCGTGCCGGATATATATCAAACCATTATAATATCAGCACCCGCAAGGCTTCTGGCATTTCACTGGTCGTGCAGTTCATTACCATTTGGTCAGGAATCTTGCTGGCGTTAGCCGGTATTATCTTTATCCGGGTTCCGGCGGGTTGGATATTAGCCCTGGTTGCCGGCTGGGTTTTGCTGAGCCTGGTATTATTTCTGAAGCCTCTCCACAATCTGATCAAAAATTTGTTCGAAACACGCTTCAAAAAAGAAATCAATCTGCCCTTTATCAATCTGCAGGAAGTAAAGCCATATCTGCACTGGTATTTTATAGACTGGCTGGTTCGCATGGCGGGTTTTTATCTATTGCTGTGGGCTGTGTTGGGATATGCTCCTTCTGCAGCTATTGCTGCGGGTTTTCCCCTGGCAGTTACGCTGGGAATACTGGCCGTTATAGCTCCGGGCGGTCTTGGGGTACGTGAAGGTATCCTGATTGTTTGGCTTCAGGCTGCCGGTTTCGACCTGGCTCTGGCTACTTCGCTATCCATTACCGTACGCCTTTGGACACTGATTGGGGATATAGGTATTTTTGGGATAGGAGTTTTGTGCAAGAAAAAAGAATAAGATGAAACGAACATGAATTTTAGCATTCTAAAATACACACACGAGAATGATTAAAATTCATCGTGAGTTCCATCTGACCGCTAAAATCAAAATTATAAACAGATGAAACATTCATGATCCGCCTAAGGCGGAACACACACGCGGATGATTAAATGGCGTAATGAGTAATGCGATGATGTGATGATGCGAAAGGGCGAACGAAGCGACTTAAGCGACTTAAGCGAACAAAGAGACGAAGAGGCGAAGAGACTGAGAGACTGAGAGAAACAAACGAACAAACACAGAATACAGAACACTGAACACCGAACAATATTATAAACAGATGAAACAGATCAAGAATAATATTTCATGGATCGTGATTATTGCTGCACTCATCAGTGTAGTAATTGTCAGCTTTGGACATCACCGTTGGGTAAAGGAAGGGAATGTGATAGAATGGGATGTAAAAAGTTATTATTCATACCTGCCCGCAGCCATCATCTATCAGGATATGACATTAAACTTTTTAAAAGATAATCCTGAGGTTTATGATAAGATGTGGCCGGTTGAAATGGATAACGGCGACTATCTGATCGTTACATCCAGCGGCCTTTCCATACTGTATTCTCCTTTTTTTATGATGGCTCATGGAGTTGCTTTAATTACGGATTATACAGCCGATGGCTATAGCTTACCATACCGGTTTTCTCTTCACTTTAGTGCTCTTTTTTATGTTTTGTTAGGCCTTATCTTTCTTAGAAAAATATTAAAACGCTTTTTTGATGAAAAAATAACTGCTCTGACTCTTCTGGCAGTTATCATTGGCACAAACTTATATTACTATACGGCCTTTGAAGCACCCATGCCCCATGCTTATAATTTTAGCCTTATCGCTGTTTTTGTCTGGCTTACTCTCCTTTGGCATGAAAATCCTAAAATCCGGAACTCCATTGGCATAGGATTACTGTATGGACTAATTGTCTTAATCAGGCCTACCAATGTTTTGGTTATTCTGTTTTTTATTCTTTGGGATGTTAAAAGCTTCAGGGAACTCAAAGACCGTATTATCTTTTTCATTAAACGATTTGACCTTGTTCTTATCATGATCTTGTTTTTCCTGATTGCCTGGTCTCCGCAATTCGCATACTGGAAAACAGTCACTGATCAATGGATTTTTTATTCCTATGGTGAAAAAGATGCCGGATTTTTCTTTGGCAATCCTCAGATCAAAAACATTTTGATTAGTTATAAAAAAGGCTGGTTCGTTTATACACCTATTATGTTCTTTGCCTTTATCGGGATATTTTCTATGATCAAACGCCTGAAACAAGCTTTTTTGCCGGTATTGGTTTACATTTTGGCCATGATCTACGTGCTTTCTTCATGGTGGGCCTGGTGGTTTGGCGGCGGTTTTGGTTTAAGAGCTTTTATTGATACCTGTGCTATCATGGCTATCCCATTGGCTTCTCTTCTGGATGTCAGTCTGAAAAGAAAGTTCACCGGCATCATTGCTATCGTAGTTTTACTCACATTAACCTGGTTTAATACTTTTCAGATCAGGCAATACCGCAAAAATGCCATCCATTACTGGTGGATGAATAAAGAGGCCTACTGGGAAACCTTTTTAAAATTATATACAACGGACCGCTACTGGGAGGTGCTGACAAAACCCGATTACGAAAAAGCCCGCAAAGGCATTTATGAAGCAATTCCTGTACTGACGGAACAACAAAAAAATAAAAGACGATTCGAAAAGGAATATAAAAATCATATCTACAAGCAAAAACCGGTAATGGATTCTCTCCATGCTATAAGCGAAAATAAGGAAGAACTCAATCAACATTTTCGTGAATATATGAATCAAAATATCGATGAGTATATTCTCCATAACAAAACCGATACATTGAAAATCATAAAACAAAATATCAGAGACCAACAAGAATTGATGGAAAAAATAAAAGATAAAGCCGAAAACCGGGATATTTCCATCGACTCTATGATTACAATGGATGCTGTCTATTTATTTAAACAAGGTAAACGAAAATGAAAATAAACAATTACTGGATATTATTAATCACCGGGACTGTCATTCTTTCTCTGGTTGCTGTATATAATGGGTTTCCTCTTGTTTATTCAGATAGTGGTACTTACATCTACAGTGGATATGCTATGTTTGTACCCAAAGACCGACCGGCAACCTATGGGCTACTAATCAAAGCATTAAGCATGAACTACACTTTATGGTTCGTGATTATATTTCAAAACTTACTTGTTTCTTTTGTTCTCCTTGAAGTAATCAAGATGTTCATTATAAATCAAAAGAAACTTATTATTAGCTTCATAAGTATAGTTACAGGACTTACTATTTTTACAGGAATTGCCTGGTATTCCAATCAATTAATGCCGGATATTTTTGCACCTCTTTCCATTTTGATCATTTTTATTCTTTTATTCAAAAAAGAACTTTCAAAATGGAAAAGATTTATTTTATACGTTGTCTTAATTTTTTCCCTGATTTCACATTATTCACATTTATTAGTAGCAATAACTGTCATCAGTATTTTAATCATTCTAAAAGCAATATGGAATGTTTACTTCAATAAGCTTTCGTATAAAAATCTGTTTTTCTTATTGGGAATATCATTTTTAGCATGGATTATCTTACCTGCCATCCATTACAGTATTGACAAAGATTTTGCTGTATCAAAAAGCTCGCATATTTTCTTTATGGCACATTTAGCTAACACTGGTATTTTAAAAGATTTTCTTGAAAATAATTGTGATAAACCTGACTATAAAAATTGCAAATTATGTAAAAATATAGATGAATTACCTGAAACAGTGCCTGATTTTATTTGGCATAGTGACTTTATTGAAAAAACAGGAGGATGGAAAAACAGTGAGGAAGAATATAAAATGGTCATCCGTGATATCATGACTACTCCAAAATATTTTTTGCAAAATGCTATAATAAGTTTTAGGTATGGATTAATTCAATTATCAAGAAATAAAGTTGGTGCTGGTTTATCACCTTATAAAAAAGCTTCTGCACCACATATGCAAATAGAATGGCGTTTTCCTGAAAAAGAACAACAGTATTTAAATTCAAAACAAAACCAGGATAAACTTTCTTTTTCAATCATTAATCTTATTCAAAACCTAATGATTATCCTTTCATTATTAATTACGATTTATATTTTATTTTCGGATAAAAGAAATAAATGGCAAAGGTTAAGTGTTGTTTTTCTGATTTTTATTCTTCTTAGTATCTTTATCAATTCATTTATTACGGCAGGCCTTGCTGCACCATATGCAAGATATCAAGCCAGAATAATATGGCTTTTACTCCTTGCTACAACCATATTTCTGATCACAAATTATAATTCCCTATTGTCAACCTTTAAAAACCGAAGTAACTATTAAAAATAACATCAATAATTGAACTATGAATAAAACAAAATCCTATTCACCACTAATACTAGTTTTAATTTTGATTGTAATAATTGGTGTGCGCCTGAGTAACCCGATCAAACAAGCCATTGGTTGGGACTTCTATGGGTACTATCTGTATCTGCCGGCTCTGTTCAAATACAACGACATTAGCCTGGAAGATAAAAGCTGGATCAATGAGAACAATGCAAAATATAACAACACGCCTTATTTTTATCAGCTTTATAAGAATCAGGAAACCGGCAAGACTTTAATCAAATATCCGGTAGGCCAGGCGGTTGCCTATGCTCCCTTCTATTTTATTGCGGATATAATTGCGCATCAATCCGGTCAACATCCTGCAGATGGTTTTTCAAAACCTTATCTTCTGTTAACCGTCATTGGCGGAATGTTCTATTCTGTGCTGGGCCTCTTGCTGTTGTATTTATTGTTAATCCGCTTGCTTCCGGATAAGATCGCTGCCTTAACACTGCTCCTCATCGTTTTTGGCACCAATTATTTCTGGCTTATGGCTTTTGAAGGGCAGCTTGCTCACAATGTACAATTTGTCTGGATTGCTGCTTTCTTGCTTTTTATTGTGCGATGGTTCAAGTCGTTCCGCAAACAGGATGCTTTTTTCCTGGGTTTGTTTTATGGCCTGGCTGTGATCACACGTCCCACAGCTATATTACTGATCCTGATCCCCTTGTTCTGGAATGTTTATCGCTTTAGTGACCTGAAAAATCGCTTTCGGTTTGTATTTAAAGAAAAAACAACGCATTTACTGCTTCTGGTTTTGGGTTTTCTGATTTTTGCTTCTTTTCAGATGGCTTACTGGAAAATCACAACCGGTAGTTTTATCACCTATACCTATCAGAATGCCGGAGAAGGCTTTGATCTGTTGCGTCCGCATACGTTCAATTATCTTTTCAGTTTCCGCAAGGGCTGGCTGATTTATACACCGCTAATCATCTTTGCACTGGCCGGGCTTTTTACATTGAGAAAAACGCATAAGAAACTTTTTCCGGCTCTGTTGATATTTTCTGTCATCTATATCTGGGTTTTATCCAGCTGGACCTGTTGGTGGTATGCTGGTAGCTTTTCCCAGCGTTCCATATTACAGGCTTACCCGGTATTTGCTATCGGGCTGGGAAGTTTTTTGGCCTGGATTTCAACTAAAAATTTCCGCTGGATTATTTACGGTTTTATGATCCTTTTTATAGGAATTAATTTGTTTATGACCTGGCAATACCAGCATGGATTACTCCATAGCAGCCGCATGAGCAAAGAGTATTTCTTTGAAGTGTTTGGCAAAACACAAAAACCGGCCGGAGCAGATTCTTTGCTGCTACTAGACCGGGGACTGCCTAAGGAAAAAATTATCAACAAGGAGAACCTTCAGGGTCCCGAAATGCTACATTTTAATGATTTTGAAAACCAAAGACCAAAAAAACTAATCGATTCCAGCCGGCATTTATCGGGGAAATATTCAGTTTTGCTGGATAATGAAAATCGCTTCTCACCGAAATTTGTGATCCCTTATAAGAAAGTTACATCAGCAGACTTCGCTGTTTTTAAAATATCCGCTTTGATATTTCCACATGATACTATAACTGATAAGGATATTCTTATTGTCAGCATGTTTAGGCATAAAAGTGATGTATACAAATACCGTACTTCAGAACAAAAAAGTACGGGAAGCAAACTAATACCTGGTAAGTGGCATAAAACAGAGTTTTATTATTTGTCACCTCCGGTGCGGCATCCCAAAAACCAACTGGAAACATACCTTTGGAACCGCTCAGATCAAAAAATAAATGTTGATGATTTTAAAGTTTCCGTGTTTCTGAAATAAGTAGTATTTTATTTAATCAGCAAATCCGAAAACAACAAAATAAATCATTAACTTTGTATTCCTGAAAATCCATGGACTACATGAACACGCATAAACTTTCAATTATTATCCCTGCATATAACGAAGCTTCAACCATTGCCAATCTGTTGGAAAAAGTTGTAGCGGTTCATTTAATTGGTGATATTGAAAAAGAAATAATTGTTGTAAATGATTGCTCGACAGATAACACTGGCAAGGTGTTACAAAGCTATAAGGCTGATCATAGCGAAGTAAATATTCGAATATTTCATCATGAATACAATCAGGGTAAGGGAGCCGCTCTGCACACAGGGATTCATGAAGCAACCGGAGATTTTATGATTGTTCAGGATGCAGACCTGGAATATGATCCTCAGGAAATTAACCTGCTTCTCCGCCCAGTTCTATCTGATGTTGCAGATGTTGTCTATGGATCAAGATTTATGGGTGGTAATCCGCATCGAATTTTGTTTTTCTGGCATAGCATCGGCAATAAATTTCTGACAACCATCAGCAATATCTTTTCGAATTTGAACCTTACTGACATGGAGACCTGCTATAAGTTAATGCGTCTGGATGTAGTAAAAAGCTTACATCTCAATGAAAAACGCTTTGGTTTTGAGCCGGAAGTCACACAAAAGCTGGCACGCATTCCAGGCATACGGATTTATGAAGTCGGCATTTCTTATTATGGCCGACGATATGAGGAAGGGAAAAAAATCGGGTGGAAAGATGGCGTTCATGCACTTTATTGTATACTGAAGTATGGCCTTTTCAGGCCACGCAAAAAACAAGTCGGTATGGAAACCTATAACCAATAGTTTATTATTTTACCCCCTTAATCTATAATTTCACCCCTTCGGGGTTGTGATGATCCTATTCTGAAATTCATTCTTTCTATAAAAATATCACCCCTTCGGGGTTTGCTGTTGGCTGTATAATAGCTTTCTGGTTTATTGTTCTTCTGTAATTGAGCCCTTCCAGGCATTTCTTTAAAATGTATGGCATAAAACATATTTTATCTGATTATTTC
>JAIPAE010000014.1 GCA_021740245.1 Bacteroidales bacterium
TTTTTTGGTCTCCAGAGTTATTGGGGCATCGTTTCGCATGTTCTTAGTCGTAAATGTTTTGCAGCTATTTGTCTTTAATGCATGGGGAATACCTTTCTGGGCAACGGTGATTGTCTTTATCATTCTGATGGTGCTTTATACATACCGTGGCGGGATTAAAACTATCGTTTGGACCGATACCTTGCAAACTACATTTATGCTGGCGACCATAATTGTTTCCATTGTTTTAATAAGCAAAGAACTGAATTTTAGCTTTGGGGAAATGGTAAATGCCATCACCGATAGTAAATATTCCAAAGTTTTAATTCTGGATTTTCAACATAAATATTTCTTTCTAAAGCAATTTATTAGTGGTGCATTTATTGCCATTGTTATGACAGGCCTGGATCAGGATATGATGCAAAAGAATCTGAGCTGCCGGAACCTGAAAGAAGCCAAAAAAAATATTTATTCGATGAGCTTTGCGTTGGTCCCCATGAATATTTTAATCCTTTCTCTTGGAGTACTGCTGTATATATACGCATCAGCGAATGGCATTGTAGTACCTGAGACTACAGATGATCTGTTCCCGATCATAGCTTTGAAATATCTGGGCAGTTTTGCCGGGATTGTTTTCCTTATTGGTTTGATCTCTGCAGCATATTCCAGTGCAGATAGTGCCTTAACATCATTGACCACGTCATTTAGCATAGACTTTATGCGCCTGGACAAGAATGATAAGCTCAACGAGAAACAAAAGATCAAAACCAGGCAAATAATACATGCAGGCGTGGCGCTTACGGTTATGATCGTTATTGTTATTTTTAATGAGATCAATGATTCTTCCGTTATCTCAAAACTATTTACTATAGCCGGCTATACTTACGGACCTTTACTGGGAATGTTCTCATTCGGTATATTTTTCAAACGAAAGGTTAAAGACCGCTTTGTGCCATTGATTGCTGTCCTTTCCCCGGCTTTATGCTATTTGATTAGCGCTAATTCTCAAACCTGGCTAAATGGCTATGAATTTGGTTTTGAATTGCTATTGCTCAACGGGTCTCTTGTTTTTGCAGGGTTATTTGTAATCTCACGAAATTAATATTGATGAGCTAATGGGAATGTATTATTTTCGTTGTTTGTTAGTATACCACAACCAATTCAGTTTGATTAAAGTAAGTGACTGATAGCTAAAGTGTTGGTGATTTCAAGATCGTAAATAAATAAGAGTCTATGAATAAATTATTCTTTCTGCTTTTGATAATCGCGTTATCATCATGTAAAATTCATGAAACCTTTCATGTTGTACCTGTTGATAATTTAGGAGAAAAGCCAGTTGAAGAAGGCAAAAAAGAAGCAATCAAAAAAGAGGGTGTTTATTATGCATTGCCGCGGACAAGAGTTATTGTTAATGTGGCCGTAAAGAAAACATCCCGTTACAGGGGACCATATGCTGGCTTTGCATCCCGGTATCTGGGCATAAATAATGTGATTGAAAAGAATGAATCCGTTTATGATATTCGGGATATAAAAATATCAACATTTTATGAACCTGATCCGGAACAATTTTATTTTGTGGAGTTTGATGATGAACAATCCGCTTCAGCCCATAGTATTATGATGGAATTAACAGAAGCAGGTCTTATTGCCAATGTGAATAATACTTCAAAATATAGCTCAAGCCGTGATTTAACTTATGTGGTTGATGAAGAAAGAAATGATCTGAGTAAAACGTTTAAATATTTTCCTGATCAGAATTTATACGAAAAAGTGGATACACTTATTGAAGAAGTTACCCGTGACACAGTAACAATCAAAAAGCAAATCCTGAAACGTAAAATGGTGGAAAAGACTGAGGAGCAAAAGGCCAGAGAAGCAGCGGATTTTATTTTAAAAGTCCGGGAACAAAAAATGAATTTGATCACAGGTTATCAGGAGACTCCATATCCGAAAGAAACAGTGGAATATATGTTTGAAGAACTAGAAAACATGGAAAATGATTATCTGAAATTATTTACTGGCATGCACACAACACAAGTATTAAATTACAGATATTCATTTATGCCGGTAAAAGACTCTTCTGTAATAAGAAAGCCATTGTTTAAATTTTCAACACAAGAAGGAGTAATGGATGCAAAAAGCGAAACAGGTGAAATGGTTTATTTGCAGTTGAATACAAAGGATATAGCAACCAGTATGGAAGATCATATGCGTAAAAACTATGAACAGGCTCCGGATCAAAACAAAAATGGATTTTACTACCGTATGCCTGCCACTGCGAACATTTCAGTATGGCTCGGCTCAAAGCTCAAAGCCGAAGCTCTGTATCCAGTCAGTCAGTTTGGTGTTGTTAATGCTTTACCCAACAGGTATGATAAAATCCGCTTTTATCCTTCTACAGGAATGATAAAAACAATTGATTCAGCGGGTAAAGACAAATCCCGCTAATTTTAAATGATTGCTTATGAATTCAAATGATTACAGTTATTATAATCCCGAAAATCAATATTATTTTTCCGATACTTCATTTGATCTATTGATGCGCAAGCGTATCAGTAAGGTCTTGCTGATCTGTTCCACCTATGATGCATTTATGCTAGAGGAGGACGGGCGCATAGACGAGCAGATATTTAATGAATATGTTTCACTTAACCTTCGCTATCCGCCTCAGTTTATTCAGGCCTCATCAGCAGAGGAAGCCTGGGATATATTGCATGAACAACAAATAGACCTGGTGATTTCCATGCTTAGTATTGAAGATATGGACCCGTTTCAGTTGTCCATATCTTTTAAAAAAGAATATCCGCATATTCCGATTGTTGTTTTGACACCATTTTCCCGGGAAGTAACCATGAAACTGAGCAATGAGGACCTCAGTGCAATTGACCACGTCTTTTGTTGGTTGGGGAATGCGAATATTTTGCTGGCCATAATAAAACTGATAGAGGACAGCATGAATGCTTCTTATGATGTGGAAAAAGTAGGGGTGCAGGTCATTATTCTGGTGGAAGATAACATCCGCTTTTATTCCAGTTATTTACCTAATATTTACAGGATCATTTTCAGGCAATCAAAAAAATTCATGTCCGAGGGACTGAATGAACACCAAAAAATGCTTAGGATGCGTGGACGTCCAAAAATGTTACTTGCCAGAACATATGAAGATGCCATTAGCTATTATGAGAAATATAAACATAACCTGTTGGGAATCATATCAGATATAAGCTATTCCCGAAAAGGAAAGATGGATAAGTTTGCCGGCGTGCGTTTATGCCAGAAAGTGAGAAAAGACGATAAATTTCTACCCTTTCTTTTACAATCCAGCGAAGGAGCTAATGAAAAACTTGCTAAACGGGAAAGAGTAGGGTTTATCAATAAAAACTCAAAAACACTTTTAAAAGAACTAAGAGATTACATTGTCCAAAATTTTGCTTTTGGCGATTTTATTTTTTTGGACCCGTCAACCGGTGAAGAGATCGACAGGGCAAATGATCTCCAATCATTTCAGCAAAAGCTTTATGCCATTCCTGATAAGACCCTCAATTATCACATAAACAGGAATCATGTCTCAAAGTGGTTGAATGCCCGGGCTTTGTTTCCTATTGCTGATATGTTGAAACACCTGCGCCCGGAACATTTTGAAAATATTGATGAAATCCGTAGGTTTTTATTCGATACGATTGCCTCTTACCGGAGAGGAAAGGGAAGGGGAGTTATTGCAAAATTTTATCGTGAACGCTTTGACGAGTATTTAATTTTTTCACGTATCGGAGAAGGTTCAATTGGAGGAAAGGCTCGTGGTCTTGCATTTATTGATTCTCTGTTAAAAAAGCACAACCTGATGGATAAATTCAAGGATGTTATTATTACAATTCCACGTACTGTTGTGCTAAGCACTGATGTGTTTGATGAGTATATGGAAGATAATGAATTGTATGATATTGCCTTGTCCGACAGTAGCGATGATGAAATATTGGAGCAATTTGTCAATGCCCGGTTGCCTTTCAGGATTCATAAAGACCTGCTTGCCTTTATACAGGTAGTCAGAAATCCGATTGCCATTCGTTCATCCAGTTTGCTGGAAGATTCACATTATCAGCCTTTTGCTGGGATTTACAGTACTTATATGATACCCCGGATTGAAAATGACGAACGCCTGATGCTGGAATTGTTGGGAAATGCCATTAAAAGTGTTTATGCCTCTGTTTTTTTTAAAGACAGCAAGGCATATATGGAGGCTACATCAAATGTTATTGATGAAGAAAAAATGGGAATTGTTTTACAGGAAGTGTGTGGAAGTGAAAACAATGACTTTGATGATCTTTTTGCTCCTACAATATCTGGCGTGGCACAGTCTATCAATTTTTACCCTATTGGTGAGGAAAAACCTGAAGACGGTATAGCCAGCGTGGCAGTTGGCCTGGGGAAATACATCGTGGATGGTGCCCAAACCCTCAGGTTCTCACCAAAATATCCCCGGAAAATACTACAGCTTTCTTCGCCTGAAATGGCCCTCAGAGATACTCAAAAGTATTTTTATGCCCTTGATCTTAAAAGCGAAAGCTTTCACCCTTCTGTGGATGATGCTGTTAACCTAAAAAAAATACGTATTAAAGAAGTAGCCGAATCATCAGCGTTCAGGCATGTCTTCTCAACGTATGATTATACTAATCATATTATTCGCGATGGCGCAAATTATAAAGGCAAAAAAATTGTGACATTTGCAAACATATTGAAAAATAATGCTTTCCCATTAGCTGATATAATAAAAGATATGCTGGAAATAGGTCAACGTGCTATGAATAATCCCATAGAAATTGAGTTTGCTGTTAACCTGAATATACCTAAAGGACATCCACGCATATTCAGTATGTTACAGATCAGGCCTATAGTTGAAAATAAAGAACAACTTAATGTAGACATAGGTAAAGATATTAAAGAAGAAGATACGATCATTTATTCATATTCAGCTCTTGGTAACGGCGAAATAAAAAACCTGAAAGACATTATTTACATCAAACCTGAATCATTTGATGCATCAAAAAATCCGCAAATAGCAGTTGAGTTGGAAAAACTCAATAAACAATTCAGGGAACAAAAAGAAAACTATGTTTTAATCGGGCCGGGCAGATGGGGTTCAAACGATCCATGGCTTGGAATTCCCGTCAGATGGCCGCAAATATCACAGGCCAGATTGATTGTGGAATCCGGATTAGAAGACTACAGGATTGATCCATCACAGGGTACGCATTTTTTTCAAAATCTGACTTCATTTCAGGTAGGATATTTTACTGTCAATCCTTTTATTAATGATGGTCATTATGATGTTGAATTTCTTAATAAACAGGATGCCGTTTATGAAAACGATTACCTGCGACATATACGCTTTGAAAAACCTTTAATGGTTAAAATAGATGGCCGACAAAATAAAGGCGCATTATTTCTGAATTAATTTAAGTAAATGCCTTGTAGCTTCATCTTGAATAAAATTACAACAGTATGGATTACTCTAACTTAAAAGTTAAATTGAATGAAAATCATAGCTGGCCTTCAGTATATATGTTTAAATTTATTGTTCATGATGATGCCCATAAGCTGGACCAGGTGCAAAAACTTTTTTCAAAAGAAGCCGAATTAAGCTATAAGGCTTCCAGAAATGGAAGTTTTATAGCTGTTACAGGAAAAGAACTCATGCTTAGTGCAGATGAAGTCATACGTGTATACCAAAAAGCAGAATCAATAAAAAATCTGATTGCGTTATAATATAAATTAGTAAAACAAAATTATTATGTTGGGGAATTTGAAAGAACAAATCAAAGAAGCTCAGGCTGAGATGAAGCAAAAACTTGAGCAAATGGAAATTGAAGGTGAAGTAGAGCAAGGACTGTTAAAAGTTGTGGTGAATGGTAACAGGAAAGTTCTGTCAATTGATGTTGATGCTGCATTATATGAACAATTAAACCGGGATAAACTTCAGGATATGATAAAACAAGCCTCTAACCTTGCACTGGATAAAGCTGAAAAGATCGCAGAAGAAGAAATGATGAACTCTGCAAAAGGTGTATTGCCTGGAATGGCCGGGTTATTTGGAGGATAAACCTAATTATACCATATAGAATTATTTTTTAAAGACGTATATGATCATCAAAATACGTTAAAAAAAAATTATAAAGCATTTTTCTATCTTATTTTTATTATTTTAGTGGATAAATAATCTACAAATGAAATGTTATGGATTATGACCTGTTAAATCATAATGAAGATCTGGTTGCTGAGGTTAATGAAATGATTGATATGCATTTGGAAGAAAATGAACCGATAATTACAGGGCAAACTTTTAGCCGTTTGGTGAAAGAAGGCTATACTGATTTTCAGGCCAGAAATCTCATTGGTAAATGTATGGCTTTTGAATTGACCAGCGATAAAGGTTTCGATGAAAAAAGATATTCTTTTCATCTTTCTCATTTGCCTGATGTGAATTTTGAATGGTAGTCATTCTTTTCTTTTCAAGTTAATTGCCGGACAGATATAACTATTGTGCCTAAAATATGTTATTTTTGCTCACACTTTCTGTCATACCAGGTTATTATGTATTTTTTGCTGCGAATTCTGGAAAAGTTATTCATTATATATTTTGTAAGCTACATGCTTGTTGATATTGGGCTTTTCATTTATTCCTTTATTGTCTTCAGAAAGCGAAATCGCAAAATAAAATTACCTTCTGATGAACCTTTTGAAGACCAAAAAGTAACCATCTTAGTGCCCGCCTTCAATGAAGAGGTTTCCATTGCACATTGTGCTGAAATGCTACTTTATCTGGATTATCCAAATTATGAGCTGATCGTTATCAATGATGGGTCTAAAGATGATACGTTAGATCAATTAATAAAAAACTTTAATCTAAAGAAAAACAGGTCTCAAATCCTGCAACCATTAAAAACATCAACTATTAAAGAAATATATCAGTCAGAGAACAAGGAGCTTATAGTAATAGATAAAGAGAACGGAGGCAAAGCTGATTCTTTAAATGCTGGCATAAACTTAGCTTCAGGAAAATATATTTGTACGATTGATGCAGATTCTATACTGGATAATCAAGCTTTAAAATATGTGATCATCCCGTTTCTTAAAAACCCGGCCACAATGGTAACAGGTGGGCAGCTTGCCGCAGCAAATGATATTACATTAAAAAACAATAAAGTTGTGAGTTCGCGAATGCCGTCAAATATTTGGGTTTTATGGCAGATAATTGAATATATCAAATCATTTTTGGTTTCCCGTATAGGACTCAGCAAGATTAATGCCTTAATGCTTATGTCTGGCGCCTTTTCAGTATACAGAAAAGATGAATTGCAGGCAATAGGAGGTTTTTTAAGCCCACAAAATGAGCATCCTTATATTATCAAAAATATAGGCAAGGGAAAACATACAGTATGTGAAGATATGGAGATTGTTGTCCGCTTGTTTAAGTATCGCAAAGATAATAAGCGGAAAGCTAAAGCCACATTTTTGCCAACGCCTGTATGTTGGACGGAAGTTCCTGAAAACGCAGGAAGCTTGTTTAAACAGCGAGCCAGGTGGCACCAGGGTTTGATAGAGTCGCTTTTTATTCACAGCTCTATGATCATGGAACCACGCTATAAAGCTGCAGGTCTTGTAGGATTACCATATTACTTTTTCTTTGAAATGCTGGCTCCTATCGTTAAGGTTTTTGCTATCATATTTGTCATTGTTGCTGTTAATGCTGGAATGATCGACCTACTATGGATTTCTCTGCTGTTGATTTCTGTCATTTTGCTTACAGCCATTATAACCACTTCAATTACTGCCGTTATTGAATATTGGAGCAATTATCAATCTCGCACCAATCGCGATGCATTAAGGTATAAGACTTTCTATGATTGGGTGAAGCTTATTTTTGCCGGAATTATGGGCGAATTTTCGTATTCGTTTTATAAATTAGCAGCGCAATTAAAGGGTTTTGTTTATTTCTTTGCTAACAAAAGTGACTGGAAAAAATTTGAAAGAAAAGGAATTAAAAAAGTATAACACGGAACTTGTTCCGCCTGTTGGCAGAAACATACAGTGGTATGATTATAAGAGAACTAAAAATAGTAGTTGCCGGATATTTAGCTTATCATAGCGAGCTTCTCTGATTGTAGCGGGGACCATTAAAATCAAAATTATAAACGAATGAAAATAAAGCTATTGACCGTATTATTTCTGTTAGCAGGTATTGCTTTTGGTCAAAAGCATCAAAAAGATTCTCTTCGGGCAGCTGGTTATGAAGCCATGACCGAAGGAGAGTATGACAAGGCAGTAAATGCTTATTCAAAGATCATTTTTTTGGACAGCAGTGATTATGATGCTCATCTGGCGCTTGGAAGACTCTATTACAAAAAGAACAAGTGCGATTCTTCAATTCTTTTTTTCCAAAGGATTTACAGTAAGGATTCAACAGATGCTGAAGCTATGATGGGGTTTACACGTTGCTATATCCGAAAAGAAAAATTTGATACGGCTATATATTTTGCTCATATGAACATAAAAAATAACCCTGCTTACATTCCTGCTTATTTATTACTCGCAAAAGCGTTAAGTTATGACGGTAAAGTGGATAAAGCCATTGAAGTTTATAAGCAGGCTAACAGGAAAGATGACACCTGGTCACAGGTTTGGGCCGGGTTAGGTAAAATGTATTACTGGAAATCAATGCCGTATACTGCTGAAGAACATTATAAGAAAGCGATTGAATTGGACCCTGAGAATAATTCCATTAAAAATGAATATGAAACGATAAGGAAAATACTGAAACTTAAATTAACCGGGAGTTTTCAGTATTTGCAGGAAAAAGAAGAATCATATCAAATAGATGCTTTTGTTCAACGTTATGGAATAAGCAAAAGATTATCTGATCATTTTCAATTATCGGTTAATTTTTTACTGGATTACTCAACCCGTGAGTTTGTTTTTGATGATGATACAACCCGTTGGTTTGATAATACATGGATTAAAGCAGGATGGATAAATGAAAAAAATCATTTCAGTATTTATGCTGGTGGAAGTAATAGTGATCAAAAAATGTCAACTTATGGAGCAAGCTGGAGGTATAAAAACAAGTTTGGAAAATTAAAAATTAAAAATACCATAGATGGTGGATACAGCTATTTTTATTACTGGAATGAAGTGGGACGACATGCTGTTTCCAATAAACTAAAAATCTCATTTTTTGATTTTGTAACAAATGTTGATGTAAGTGCCGGTATTGTTGATGAAAAAGACGTAAGAACCTATACTTCTGATCCCTACATAAAGGATGTAAATCCTCACATTAATTATAGATTTGCTTTTAAATGGCAGGTTCTTGAAAATCCTGATTTGAAAATAGGAGGAAGCCATTCCTATTATGATTTTAAATATATATCCAGGGATTATTATTCACCGAATGACCGTTTTTTGACAGGACCGTTGGTTTCGGTTTATTACGATATCAGAAATTTTTATGTCTACGGAATGTATTCTTATAATTTTGGTACGGAAAAATATTATTATCTGGAAACAATAAACCCGGGTAATGGCGCTAACAGTGAGGAAGTTGAAAGAAGCGGAACCATTGATGCCGATAACTGGTCAGCATCTTTTGAAACCGGCTTTAATTGGGATAAATTTTCGTTATCAGCAGGTATTAGCAGATTTTATAATCCGTATTATGAAAATCTGCTGATATCTTTGTCCATATCCGCTAAATTATAATTTATGAAAGCAAAAGTCTTTGTTATATTATTGTTTTTAGGGCTGTTGGCTTTTCTTGTTTACAAGATGTTGCAATATGAAACTGAATTGCATAAGAAGGAGGTGGTCAAAGAATATATTCGTGATGAAACAGTACCACTGCTTGAAAAAAAATCTCCCGAAGAACTTCGCTCAATATCCTATAAAGCTGACTATTATTTCCGTGCCAAAGGAGATTACTTCAGCATACTGGATTATGGATATCAAAAGATTGACCCGCACTGGGATACGGTTCTTATGAAAGGCATTAACATGGGATTGGCATTACCTGGTAAATTTCCCGCTGAGTTTGCATTGACTTATGAACAATATATGGATTGGCTTATAAAAATCGGAAACATGAATACAAACGTTATTCGTGTTTATACAATCCTTCCACCGGTATTCTATGAAGCTTTTGCTCAATATAATTTGCAGCATCAGGATAAACCGCTGTATTTATTTCATGGTGTGTGGGCAATTGAACCACCAGAACATGATTATCGAAACGAAACCTATACCAGAGCAATAAAACGGGAAATTAAAAATGCGTTAGATGTTCTGCACGGAAATGCTGTATTATATCCCGATAAGGGGAAAGCTTCAGGAGTGTATGCTGTTGATGTATCGGAATATGTTGTCGGTCTGATTTTGGGCAGGGAATGGGAACCCACTGGTGTTTATGTGACGAATCAGAAATATGATATCGATCATTATTACGGTGATTTTGTTTCTATGATCGGTGGTAATGCCATGGAAGCTTGGCTGGCTGAGATTATGGACTTTACTGTTTTGTATGAAACCCAAACATACCAAATGCAGCATCCGGTATCTTTTGTAAACTGGTTGCCGCTGGACCCAATGTATCACAATACGGAGATTATCGAAAATGAAAAAGTTCGTGAGTTTGATAATGATCTGGAAGTGGTGCACTTTGAACGTTTTCATAGCAGTGAACTGTTTGATCCGGGAATTTTTGCTTCATATCATGTCTATCCCTATTACCCGGATTATATATATCTGAAAAAACAATATGCTAAAGCACGTAATATTGAATCAAAAGCAGATAATTATTTTGGGTATTTACAGGATTTGAAATCAAGGCATAAAGGAATGCCGTTGATTATAGCTGAGTATGGAGTTCCAAGCAGCCGGGGAAACAGTCATTTTACACCTTTTGGATTTGATCAGGGAGGACACTCTGAACGCGAGCAAGCTGAAATTTCAATGATGCTGACAAAAGATATTTTTCATACAGGTTGTGCCGGAGCTGTCTATTTTGAATGGACGGATGAATGGTTTAAGCATAACTGGTTGGTTATGGATTTTGAAAAACCTTTCCAGGACAGGAAAATCTGGCACAATATGGAAAATCCGGAACAAAATTTCGGAATTATGGCTTTGGAAGCAAGGGAAAGGACAATTGACGGAAAACTGAATGACTGGAAAGACAATTGGAAAGACAAGAAGGGAGTAAAAATTCAGTTCCATGCTGATCCTTCCTATTTTTATGTGGCATCCGGGTTTTCAAAACTTGATCTTCAAAAACATAACCTTTTCATTGCCATAGATACATATGCTAAAGATAAAGGAGACAAACGGTTGCCGTTCATTGATAAAAAATTCAGCAGAGGATTCGAATTTCTTGTGGAAATAAACTCAACAGATAGTGCCCGGATTTTGGTGGATGAGCCTTATTCTGTTTATACGGATATTTATCACGATTCTATACCTGTTTATTCTTCCAAACCCAACAGTAATGGAAAATATGTAAAGCAGTTGTTATTATCTAACCGGGGCAGGCAATCATTGACCGGAGAAGTTTTTCCGCCGGGAAAATTCAACCGGAGTAAGCTACAGCACGGTAAAAGTGACCAAAGTGAAACATCAAATGCAGACTGGTTCTGGGATGCGGATCGTAAACAATTGGAAATGCGGTTAACCTGGCATTTACTTAATATTAGTGATCCGGCCAAGCGTTATGTGTTGGATGATAAACCCGGCACAGATAAAATAGAATACAGCCGGACAGATGGGTTTTATTTAAAGATTTTTGCTACTGATAAAAATAACCGTGTTACTGATGAATGGCCGGAGAATGGATATTTCCAGTACACATGGGAAATGTGGGATGAACCTGAATGGTCTGCCAGAATCAAACCGCTGTACGATAGTCTGAAAAACTATTTTGGACATATAAAACCTTCGGATTTTGAAATACAACTGAAACAAAAATCCCGGAAAACTGGTGATTTCACAATCTGTAAGTATTTTGAAAACCATAAAGGAGCTGTATCATTTAGCTTTTCCGGAACTGACTTTTCCCATTATAATCTGGTTTATCCTTTGTTGGAAAAATATCACACCAAGGCTACCTTTGTCATTAATCCGGAATTGTTATCATCAGTCCCGGAACGCCGGCAAACTGATGATGCAGGCCTTAGAAGAAGATTAACAGTTCAGGAAATCAAAGAAATGCAAGCTGATCAACATACACTGGCTTTGTTTTCCGATAATACTAACTTAGAAGCATTGACAGGTTTGTTCCGTAGTAAACTCGATAAAAAGCCATTTCTGTTACATACCCCACGAACGGATATAAAACAAACTGAACCTTTTTATTTTGTAAGAAAGTATTCAGATAATAACCCGAATTCGTATAAAGGAATTGATTTTTATAATCTGCATGGAAATGAGTATTCTACAGCTAAATTAGATTCTCTGTTCAAGCATGTTCATCAAAGTTGGTTTATCCTGAATTATAAATATATAACACCCGATATTCAATCAGAAAGAAATCCGGAATTGTTTATTGCTGAAAAACAGTTTGAATGGCAGCTCCGATTAGCCAGAAATCATGAATTCTGGCTCTCTGATGAATGGAATGTCTATAAATATCTGTTCCAACGTGAAAATTCTGAAGTCAAAGTATCAAAGTATAATAATTTGATTTTTGTTAACCTGGAAACGAATCTGGATCCGGATGTTTTTGATCATCCACTGACAATTTGTTACAAAACTGATGCACCTTATGTTATGATAAATAAACCTGATGGAGAATATACGCTGACTAACCGCACCGGAAATATATTTTTTAATATAAGACCTGAGGATCAACTTACAATAAAAGAAATATGGTAAATGAAAAAATAAAATTATCTGTTTGGTTATTCGTTGCATTTTTGCTGTTTAATGCATGTAATCCCGGTGAAAAGCCCCGGAATCGCACCTGGGAAAAATTTAACATGAACCAACAATTGCCTAAAGCTTTAGTTGTAACTACAGGCTTTGAGGGCGAAAATGCTACCTTACCCAAAGGTATTGTTATTGCATTGCAAGCATTTAACCGGGAAGGAGTGACGGTTACATTAAAAACCAGAGACATACTTTATCAGCCTGATAAGCTCAATGATTACAACATTTTAATATTATCTACAGCACCCGGTTACCATGATGCCGACCGCAAATATTCACTTTCGTATATGTCGGAAAATGAGATGAAGATTATTCGTTCCTTTGTTAAAAATGGTGGTGTTTTAATTTCGGGTGATAATGTAGGCAGAAATATGATGGACGGTACAGACAGGATAACGTTGGACAGGAGCCTGGATCATTCTAATTACCCATTAGCTGATATTTTTGGGGTAAAACTTACAGAGCATAACATGGAAGGCTTCCGTATATATGGTGGCCTTTCAGGCAATAATCCGGACTACATCCGTCAGGTTGCAGAAAAAAACTTTTATACTCTTGTTCCTGATTCTATTTATAGTAAAAAGATTGCAATAATGGCACAATGGGTGAATGATAAAGACACTTTACCTGCTGTTCTGAAAAACCGATCTGGAAAAGGGACTGCTTATCTGCTCGCCTCTTCTGATCTGTTACATCCGGCTAATGAAGGTGGATTCTTAAGTACAAAGCGAATTTGTGAGTTTTACAAAGAAGTTGTGCAGGATTTTAAACAAAAAAATGACATTTCGTTGAAGCTTATGCCCTGGCCTAATGCTCATGATTTCGCTTTTGCTGTGACGTTAAACGCTTCGGGCAAACTAAAAGAGTATGAACGAACATTGAAACTGCTTGAGAAAGCTGATATTGTACCTGATATTTTTGTCAGCGGGAATGTTCCGGGTACTATAAAAAAGCTGTTAATAAAGCAAAAACTACCTATTCATAGTCGTGGGTTTAAATTTACGAACTACAGGCAGTTAAATTATGGACAGGCTACAAGAGATATCCTGGAAAATGAAATGTATTGGGATACGCATTTTGATGGATTCCGGTTCCCCTATACCATGACAGATTTTTGGGGACTGATGGCATTGGTTGATAATCAATATGCTTTTGAAAGCAGTATTGGAGCAAATAATCTGGAATTTATTCACGGTAGCATTGTGCCGCATAATCTTGTCCTTGCCAGCAGCGGCTATTATAAATCAACTGATTTGATGGAGGTTGCACCAACTTATCATGATGATTATTATTTTCTTAAAAGTGTTGATAATGCGATTATTGACAATAAAAGAGTAATTATTAAAAAAACAAATATTTATCGTAAGTATCTGCAGAATTATCTTACCTATGCTGTCAAACCTTATAATGGTGCTTTTGTTTATCAGGGGCATCCTGCTTATGTGGGCCATAATGATACTACAATTACAGCTCTTGATACATTGATAAAGCATGCAAAAAAGGAGAATTCCTGGATCACTACAATCGGAACCATAGCAGATTTTAGATATAACCTGATGAAGCTGAAGTTTTATGTTCAGAAAAAAAACAAACGTACTATTATCCATGTGGGCGGGCCGGAAAACATTAGAACTGATAATGTAACGATAGCCGTTGACCGAAAGCCTGATAAAGTGAAGGCTGTAAAAGGGAATGTCAAAACCAAAAGTATGGGCAATTCCTGGTTTATCATATTCGATGCATATCCTGGCCAGAAACTCAAAATATTCTATTAAAAGGCTGCTCTCAACCATTGAGAACAGCCTTTTACAGATGATTTTTTATCCATTTCCGGAAATTATTCTTTTCCTGTTTTATCAGGAAATTCCGGTATTTCAGGCAATTTATGATATTCATCCAGTTGTTTCATGATCACTTTTATAGCTTTTTCCAGTTGTTGGTCGATACCGTTATATTCTTTGGCCGGATCATTAACTACAATAATATCCGGTTCCACACCATGGCCTTCGATGATCCATTTACTTTCTTCCGAATGATAAGAGGCAAACTCAGGTTTGCGTAAGTCGGCGCCGTCAATAAAAGGCAGTGAACCACGGATTCCTACAACACCACCCCATGAGCGCTGTCCAATTACTGTTCCCATATCATGCTTTTTGAATGCGTATGGGAATAAGTCCCCATCAGAAGCGGAATACTGGTTGATCAATAAAACTTTAGGCCCACGAAGCATCTGTCGTGGCGTATTGCCGGGTATCTGAACGTTTCTTGCCATGTTGGCACGGGTGATCTCACGCTTTAAACGCTCAATAAGCATAGGAGAAACGTTGCCCCCTCCGTTACCACGGTCATCAATGATCAGAGCTTTTTTATTCAGTTGCGGGTAGAAATATTTGACAAATTCATTTAATCCTTCGGAAATCATATTGGGAACATGAATGTATCCAACCTGACCATTTGTAGCCTCATTTACCCGGTCAATATTATTTCGCACCCAGTTGAAATAATACAGTTCAGATTCATCCTTAATAGGTTCCACTATGATATTTCGGCTTCCATCCATTTTTGGTTTTGAGTTAACTGTCAGTTCAACAGGATCACCGGCTGTATTCACCAATGATTTAAACAGATTATCCTTTTCATCCAGAGATTTTCCGTTAACCGACAGAATATAATCTCCCTCGCTCAGATTTACTCCGATTTCTGTTAATGGTGAACGTAAATCTTTACGCCAGTTTTCTCCTTTTAACAAATGCGTAATTTTAAAATATCCGGATTTGTCTTTCTCAAACTCTGCTCCTAATAAACCGGTATATATCTTTTCTGCTTCTTCTTTGTCTCCACCGTTTATATAAGCATGTCCCACATTCAGCTCGCCAATCATTTCGCCGATGATGTAATTCAGGTCGTTACGGTTTCTGGCATGCTTCACCAGAGGTTTATATTTATCATGAATAGCTTTCCAATCCAAGCCATGCATACCTGAATCATAAAAGAAATCACGCATCTGACGCCAGCTTTCTTCAAATATCTGATCCCATTCTTCCCGCTTGTCAACCAGAACCTGCATGTCAGATAAATCTGCTTTTTCTTTCAGCTTTACTTTACCTGCAGGCAGGTCTATAATTGCATATTTCTTTCCCTGTTTTACCATCATCTTTTTACCGTTTGATGATATAGTAAAGCTCATTTTAGAACCTAATGTTTTCTCTTCTTCTTTATCCAGATCAAACATCTTAAAGTTATAACCTTTGTGGTTAAACTGCTTTTCATTGTAATAGACTTTATCTCCCTGGGGGGAAACATTCCAATAATTGGATGCATCTACTGGTAAAGCTGCAATTCGATCCTTAATGCCGTCAATATCAACTTTTATATTCGTAGTTTTGGAATTATTCTCATCCGTGGATTCCTGATCTTTATTTTTATCTACGTTTACTTCATCATTTTCAGGTGCGAAAGGTGAGGGGGTTTCTTTGGCCAGTGTAACCAAATAGATTTTGGACATATCGCGATATGCATGATTCCATTCTGTTTCACTGTAAATGGGATTAAAACTTCTTTTAGAGGTAAAGAACAAATATTTTCCCTCGGTTCCGAATACAGGTGAGGAGGAGCTGTACCATGTATCTGTTACTTCATATGATTCTTCGTTGTCCAGGTTGTAAAGAAAAACCTGGGACATATCGTTCATAGCCTGCTTACTGTATGTAATCCATTTACTGTCCGGAGCCCAGTTAAAGTTACGTATTTCCCATTTTTTGGATATCGTTACTTCCGTTACCTTTTTACTGTCAATATCCACATAACGCAATCGCATTTTTTTATCACTCCAGAGTAGTTTTTTGCTGTCTGGCGACCATTTTACATTGAATTTATAAGTTTCAGCATCTTCAGTGATCTGAACAGGTGTTTCTTTACCTGATTTGTCCTGTATGTATATTTCATATTCACCGGTTTTATCAGAAATATAAGCTATATATTTTCCATCAGGTGACCAAACAGCGTTCCGGTCATGTGCTGAAGAAGACTGTGTCAAATTTCTTGTGATGCCATTTTCAGCCGGAACAGTGAATATATCGCCCCGGGCTCCAAACACTAAGCGTTTTCCATCGGGCGCTATATTAGCTGAATTGATGTATTCTGATGCATCAACCCATTCCTGTCTTCCGGTTTCTTTGTCGTCATTGATAAATATGTCGAGTTTTTCTGCTGCTTGTGTTTCAAGATCGAAACGATAGATATATCCGCCATTCTCAAATACAATAGCATCTTTTCCTATTGCCGGAAATTTAATATCAAACTTAGTAAAGTTGGTCACTTTTTTCAGCTCATCGTTATCCAGATCATAAGCGAATAAGTTCATCGTACGATCCCTGTCCGAAATAAAATATATGGTGTTTTCATGCCACATTGGAATAATATCCTGGGCAATATGGTCTGTAATAGCTTTTGTTTCTCTTGTTTCAAAGTCATGAATCCATACCTCATCTGCCATACCTCCTTTATAGTATTTCCAGGTTCTGAATTCGCGAAATACTTTGTTATAAGCCATTTTTGAACCATCTTTATTAAAGGATAAAAAACCGCCGCGAGGAAGGGGAAGTTGTTTTTCTAATCCACCATCAACGGAAATACTAAAGAGTTGTCCCACAAAATCGTTAAATGACTCCTTCCTGGAGCGAAAAACGATTTCGTTGCCATCAGGCTTCCAGTCCATAACAATATTATTGGGGCCCATACGGTCCGATATATCATCACGGCTCAGTGTTGCTGTATATGTCAATCTTTCCGGTTCGCCGCCTTCAGCAGGCATGCGATATACTTCCGTGTTCCCGTCATATTGAGCGGTGAAGGCGATTTCACTGCCATCAGGTGAAAAACGCGCAAACATTTCATAACCTTCATCCGAAGTGATTTTCCTGGCTACTCCGCCATCTTTGCCTACTAAATATAAATCACCGGCGTAAGTGAAAACGATCTTCTCACCGTGGATATCAGGAAATCGCAACAATCTGCTGCTTTCCTGGCCGATTCCACTTATTGTCAGCAATGTTGCTATTGTCGCTATTATTAAACTTCTCATAAATATTGATAATTGTTGGTTTCGATTTTTTATTATTGTTCAAAAATAACAAAAATGATCTGTTATAGTTGGATTGTACTCCCTTTACTTTTTGTGAATTGGTGAAAAACACTTCTTTCTGATCTTGTTTTCGAATTAATTGTAATTTAGCCTTTATTTTTTTTCACTATTGTCCGGTTAAAAATAAATAAAAAGATATTAAGCATTGTATTTCATTCTTTTGAAATGCGTTTACTTTTATGGATCTCTGTTTTTGTGATTTATTATTTTCTGCCATAATGCCACTTTACAGAGCTTTGTAGTATCCTGGAATTTACTATTCATTACATAAAAGACACTTCAGGAATTTCTTTGCTCCTTAGCGGCCTTTGCGGTAGAAATCTAAAGGCTACTTTGTACTTCAAACAAGGGGTTGCAACCCTTTGTTTAATAACCACTAAGTTTTTCACTAAGGCGCTCGAAGAATTTTACAAATCATTAGTATGGGTTCATATAAATTAACCGGACAACAAATGATTTTTTTTATAAAAAGTAAAGATTAGAATCAAAATTTAGATAATAAACATTGCATTATGAACAAATGTTCATTATCTTTGCAACAACATTACCATTATGGCACGACCAAAACGAAGACGTAAAATGAGTAATCCTCCCAATGTGCGGGGGTTCAGGCCGTTCGGAGCGTCAAATGTTGGCGGTAATCCGGTAGAACTTTTATATGAGGAATTTGAGGCATTACGGCTTGCTGATTATGAGAAATTATCACAGGTTGAAGCAGCAGAGATTATGGAAGTGTCCAGGCCTACATTTACCAGGATTTACGATCGTGCGCTGAAGAAAATTGCTCAGGCATTAAATGAAACGCGTTCTTTCATCATTGAAGGAGGAAATATATATTTTGATGATCAATGGTATCGATGTAATTATTGTCATTCGGTATACAAATCCAGTAAGGGAAGACAGAAACATTGTGCTGTTTGTAGTTCAGCAGATATCGAACATATCAATTCTACGGTCGAAGATTCATTAGAAGCTAAAAAACAATGTATTTGTGACGAATGTGGACGCATCATTAATGCAGAAAATGGAACACCGTGTCGAGAAATCAAATGCCCTGATTGTGGTGGCATTTTACGAAAGGAATATGTATGAAAGTAGCAGTAGCTGTCAAAGAAACCCGCCTGATCGGAGCGTTGGAATATCATTTCGGAAAATCTCCGTATTTTGCTATTATTGATGAACTGGAGAACATTGAATTTATCACAAATAAATTTGCAAAAGAACCGGCTGCAAAAGGGGTAATGACGGCAAATCAACTGGCAGAAAGAGGAGTGACCAAAGTATATGCAGGGGAGTTTGGAATAAAAGTAAAAACCACATTGGATGTTTTGGGAATCGAAATGCAACATGCTGATGTACATAAAAAAACATTAAAAGAATTCATACAAACACAATTAAAATACTGATCATATGCCAAATAAAGATGGAAAAGGCCTCGCAGGAAGGGGAGGACAAGGCAGAAGAAACGGAAACCGAAAGGGAGCTCACCGTCAACAGGGAGGGCAAGCAAGAGGTTACGGACGGCCAGAAGCAGGAAAACAACGGCCTGGTAAAGGTATTAATAAAGGAATAATTGCCGTTAGCGCTGAAGGAAATTCAAAAAACAGTCTTTTTGACTTAAGATTTGGACGTTGCAATTTCTTCATGCTTTTTAATCCAGAAAGCAGGGATATTTCATTCCTGCCCAATCCCGGGAAAGAAGCATCTGGTGGAGCGGGTCCGATAGCTGCTGAATTACTGGCCAACCATGGAGTGACTAAGGTATTCTCTGGTGATTTTGGACCAAAAGCTGCTGATGCTCTGAAAGCTATGGATATAGAAATGGTTGTATTACAGACAAAAGGCGAAAGCCTGGAATCATTAATCCATAAATTAAACAATTAAAACAATAAAGCTATGCCTAATTATGACAGAACCGGGCCAACTGGATCAGGCCCTATGACTGGAAGGCAAATGGGCCGTTGCAATCCTGCAAACAAAGGCCTGACTCGTGATGAATTACCGGAAGGAAATTTTCCGAATGAAGACCAACCAGTTCGCGGAATCGGCCTCGGCAGAGGGTTTGCCCGCAGATGCGGTTTTGGAAAAGGCCGCGGATTAGCACGGGGTAACCGCTTTGGTAATCGAAACTGGTAAAATGAATCTGTAGCCGGGTTATCCCGGCTACTTAATCAAAAAACAAAAAACATGAAAAAAATAGCCGTACCGACTATTAATGGAAATTTATGCACCCACTTTGGGCATTGTCAAAAGTTTGCCATTATCACTGTTGAAAATGATAAGATTGTAAAAGAAGAAATGGCGGAACCGCCGGTGCATCAACCTGGTGTTTATCCCAGGTGGTTGCATGAGCTGGGTGTAAGTGAGATTATTGCCGGAGGAATGGGACAAAAAGCAAAGGTCATATTTGATCAGAATGATATCAGAGTTAATGTTGGAGTAGAAAGCAAACCAGCCAGACTAGCTGTTAATGAACTATTGCAAAATGAGCTGGAAACAGGTTCCAACCGGTGTGATCATTAAAATTTGATTTTCCGATATGCCTGATAATTTAAAAATTGCTGTTGCCAGCGGAAAAGGAGGGACAGGCAAAACGACAGTATCTGTTAACTTGTTTGAATCCGTAAGACGTCAAAATCATCAGGTGACCCTGGCTGATTGTGATGTGGAAGAACCGAATGATCATGTTTTTCTGGATGGGCAGCTTAAACATAATGAAATTGTTACAACACCCATCCCCAGTATCAACAAAGATAAATGCGTGTATTGCGGCGATTGTGCGAAAATTTGTACTTTTAATGCCATACTTTTTGTGAAACCGATTTCTCATATTCAAGTTCTTCCGGACTTGTGTAAGAGTTGCGGAGCCTGCCTGTGGGCTTGTAAATATGATGCTATCACAGAGTATCCGAAAAAACTTGGGGTTATCAATCATTATGAAGTAAATGGACAATACCTGACAGAGGGAAAACTGGAGATTGGAAGTCCTTTTGCTGTGCCTGTCATTAAAAAACTTAAAAAAGAAACTCCTGAAAGTGATATTGTAATTTATGATTCACCACCCGGCACATCCTGTCCGGTGATGGAAACCATAGTGGATGTGGATTTTGTGGTAGTGGTAACTGAGCCTACCCCTTTTGGCCTTTCTGATCTTAAGCTAATGGTGGAAACACTAAAAAAAATGAAAAAACAAGCCGGTGTGGTCATAAACAGAAGTACTAACAACAGTCAGACCTTATATGGTTACCTTGAGCAGGAAAGCCTTCCTGTTTTAATGGAAATTCCTTTCGACAGAAAGCTGGCTGCTCAGTATTCCAATGGTAAATTGTTTACTGATATGGAAGGGGATTATGAAAATAAGTTCTATAGTTTGTTTGAACGTATTCGGGAAGCGCTGAAAAAAGAAGTCAACGAATGAAACAAATAACTATTATTAGCGGAAAAGGAGGCACAGGAAAAACAAGCCTCACAGCAGCACTTGCCTCAAAAATGCAAAATACCATATTTACTGATTGCGATGTTGATGCGGCTGATTTATATCTTTTGTTAACGCCTGAAGTAAAGCAGAGACATACCTTTCCCGGTGGACAGACCGTACAGATAAATCAGCAAAAATGTACCTCCTGCGGTATTTGTCAATCGCTTTGCCGGTTTGATGCGATACAAAAAAAGGATGATGTGTATAGCATTATAGATCATCACTGCGAGGGATGTAAGCTTTGCATGCATGCCTGTCCTGAGAGTGCAATTGATATGCTGAAATCAGAGAGCAGCGAATGGTATGAGTCAGATACACGCTTTGGGCCGATGATCCATGCCCGTCTGGGTATAGGAGAAGATCTATCCGGAAAGCTTGTATCTAAGCTCCGCGAGCAAGCCCGGGAAAAAGCTAAAGAATTAAAGGCTGATTATATCCTTACGGATGGACCCCCTGGTGTTGGTTGTCCTGTTATTGCTTCCATTACAGGAACTGACCTTGGACTTGTTATTACAGAACCCACCATGTCAGGACTCAGTGATCTGAAAAGAGTGAGAGAACTGGCCATGCAATTTAATCTCCCCTTAAAAGTGATTATTAATAAATCAGATATCAATCCGGAAATGGCAAAGAAAATTGAAGAATATTGTTCTGAACATCAGGTGGAAGTCCTGGCGCATATTCCTTATGATAAAGTTTTTCTTGATGCCATGATACAACAAAAGACATTACCGGAATTTGCCCCTGAGCATGATCTGAATAAGATACTGGAAACTATTCATCAGTCCATCATAACGCATGCGACCGAAAAGCAGGTATAGCAATCCCAACATATTATTCAAAAAGTTATTTATCAAATAGCCTGTAATCCATATTCTTAAGTCGTTTCTCAAGTTCCATGATTTCATCCCGAAAATGAGCTGCATCAATAAAATCCAGTTCTTTTACCGCATCTTCCATTTTCTTTTTGGTTTCCTTGATAGATTTTTCCAGTTGTTCCCGGCTCATATATTCTACAACAGGATCAGCGGCCACACTTTCTTTGGCCGGTCCTGCATAAGCTTTCACTTTTTCACCGTTAATATCGATCACGGCAGTTTGTCCCAGTATATTACTTTCCGTTTTCTTCAGTGGCTGAGGTGTGATATTGTGTTCCTGATTGAATTTGACCTGCTTTTCTCTTCTTCTATCTGTCTCGTCAATTGTTCGTTGCATGGAATCCGTAATTTTATCGGCATACATGATCACCTTCGATTTAATGTTCCTGGCCGCTCGCCCGGCTGTTTGAGTGAGTGAGGTTTCAGACCGCAGAAATCCTTCTTTATCAGCATCCAGTATAGCAACAAGAGATACTTCCGGAAGATCAAGACCTTCGCGAAGCAGGTTGACTCCAACCAAAACATCAAATTCACCCGTTCTAAGGCCACGAAGTATTTCAACACGTTCAAGCGTATCGATATCTGAATGAATATATCGTGTTTTTACATTAATGCCCAACAAATAGTCAGTCAGCTCCTCGGCCATACGCTTTGTCAGTGTTGTCACCAATACTCTTTCCTGTCTGTTAACTACCTGACGCACCTCTTCCAGCAGGTCATCAATTTGGTTTGCACTGGGTTTCACGATAACAGGCGGGTCAAGCAAGCCTGTAGGGCGTACAACCTGCTCTACTAAAACACCCTCAGATTGTTGAATTTCATAATCGCTGGGAGTGGCACTCACAAAAATAGTCTGATTCACCAACCCCATAAACTCGTCAAACTTTAATGGTCTGTTGTCCAATGCTGCCGGAAGCCGGAAGCCATATTCCACCAGGTTTTCCTTCCGTGAACGGTCTCCTCCATACATAGCATGTAACTGTGGAATAGTAACATGGCTTTCATCAATAACCGTTAGAAAATCATCCGGAAAATAGTCTAGCAAACAAAACGGCCTTGTCCCAGGCTGACGTCCATCAAAATAACGGGAATAATTCTCTATTCCACTGCAGTAACCCAGTTCCCGCATCATTTCAACATCATAGGTTACACGGTCATCCAGGCGTTTGGCTTCCAGGTTCTTGCCTATTTCCTGAAAATACTGAACCTGCTCTCCCAAATCTAACTGTATCTTTGTTAACGATTGATTCATCCTGTCTTGAGAGGTAACAAAAATATTAGCCGGGTAAATAATAGCTTCATCCAGCTCCTCAAGCACTTTACCGGTTTCCGGTATAAACGATTCCAACGCTTCAATTTCATCATCCCAGAACAAGATGCGGTAAGCATACTCATCCGAATAGGCCGGATAGATTTCTACTGTATCACCGGAAACCCTGAAAGTGCCACGCTGAAATTCAGCTTCAGTACGGCTGTATAAGCTTGTGACAAACTGATGCAACAGTTTGTTTCGTGGAATAACATCGCCTTTATGAAGATGTATCACGTTTTTGTTGAATTCTTCAGGATTCCCTATGCCGTATATGCATGAAACAGAGGAAACGACAATTACATCACGGCGACCGGATAACAGGGAAGAGGTAGCGCTTAGTCTTAACTTTTCAATCTCTTCATTGATGGACAGGTCCTTTTCAATATAGGTATTGGATACAGGAATATAAGCCTCCGGCTGGTAATAATCATAATATGATACAAAATATTCAACAGCATTGTTGGGAAAAAACTGCTTAAACTCACCATAAAGCTGGGCTGCCAGGGTTTTGTTATGGCTTAGCACAAGTGTGGGGCGTTCCACCTCCTGAATGACATTTGCAATGGTAAATGTTTTGCCGGAGCCGGTAACGCCAAGCAAAACCTGAGATGTATCACCGCGAATGATACCTTCACTAAGTTGTGTGATCGCTTCAGGCTGATCGCCTGTTGGCTTATAGTCTGATATGAGTTCAAAGTTCATTAGTTGTTCCTGATTTTTATGTTCGTTATCACGGGGTAATGATCAGAATATCTTTTTAAAGCGGCATGAGTATTGGCAGATTCCAATACCTTATCATGAAAAATGTAATCAATACGCGAAGCAGGAAATTTACCTTCATAAGTTTTACTTTTTCCTGAACCACTTTCACGGTAAGCATCTTCCAGTTCTTTATTTACCTGTCCGTATGCAAACCCCGTGGGTGTCTCATTAAAATCGCCACAGACAACAACCGGGTGTGGACTGTCCTGGATATGCTTTCGCAATATTTTACTTTGATATGATCTTCCTTCATATGCATTTTTTAGTTTTCGGATCAGACTGATGGAGTTATTTTTGATTTTCCGGTTATACTCCATGTTATTAAAGTCAGGGCTTTCTGTAAATAAAACATGTTCTTTGGTTAAATAGTTTGATTGTAAATGAACGCTGTATACACGTACTGTATCTTCCGGGAAAACAATATCAGAATAAATAAAATAGGTTCGTTCCCGTCCGTGCCAATTCATTTGTTCAAAACCATACCTGATAATGGGAAATCTGCTGAACAGGCCAATACACTGTGACTCATCAAAGGTATTGTAGTATTTTTTCAGGTAGTAATGTTCTAAACCGGTTTTATTGATAATTTTTTTTCGGAGTTTACGTTCATCAGGTCCATATGCCAGGTGCTCCTGCAGACAGATAATATCGGGATTTTCTGATTTAAAGAAGTTAACAAATTGATCCTGAGTCTTTACTTTGGTCTGGGATCGCCAGTCCTGACGAGCATAGGAATGAACATTGTAGGTCATTATTTTATGATAATCCTTCAGCTCATTATCTGATTTCTTATCTGAAATCTGGGAAAACCGCCCAATTAAGCCGATCCCAATTACAATTGCAGTAAGCGAATACAACATATGTCGCTTGCTGAATATAAGCCAGTAACCAACAAATAAAAGATTAATAAAAAAAAGTAAGGGGTAGACCAAACCAAAAAATGCCAGAGGCCAAAATGCTTCAGGTGAAATCCATGAAGCCGTATAAGAAGCCAGCAGTGCAATAAAAGCAATTAAATTCAACAAGAATATCAACCTGTTAATAAAGGAAAGTTTTCTTTTCTTTTTATCTGATGAACCCACGTATTAATCTTTACTTTGTCTGAACAATAACTCTTTTTCTTTTTTTGTCAGGCTTTCGTAACCTGATTTGGATATTTTATCCAGTATCTCATCGATTTGTTTTTGTTCTTCTATCTTTTTTTTATTATAATCGATATCATCGGCCGGAGGTTTTTCATGTGTTTTCTTTCCTCCTTTTTTTGCTTTCATTCTGGGCGATGATGATTTGTTAAACCATTTGAACCACTGGTCTGTTTTATAACCTTTTTGCTGCAAATAGATATATCCAAAACCTGTGGCAGCGCCTAACAGGTGTGCGAAGTGAGAAACACCTGAATCCAGCGCTTGTACATCTGAACCTGAACTAAAAATATCAAGGATGATTAATCCAATGGCCAGGTATTTAAAAGGAAATGGCCCGAAAAAAAACAAATTCATCGGAGCGTTGGGCATGTATGTGGCTGATCCGGCAATCAGTGCAAGCGCTCCTCCTGCTAAAGCAGCAATAATCAGTCCGCTAACCGGGAAAACGCTTAGTGTGCTGGCAAATAAAGCATATACCACACCAGAAGTAAGCGTGGCAGCTATCCAGATATTTATAAAGCCTTTTTTACTGATGTAATCATAAAATAACCGGCCACTGAAGAAAACAAGGTAGGTGTAGTAAATAATAGTAAAAAAACCAGCTTGCACAGTTGTCAAACTGACAGCATAAATAATGCCCAGCCACACCAGTAGTGTGTATCTGTTGTAAAACCCTTTAAGATTAGTATTTGGAGGAACAGGACGCATAGTTTTAAAATTGATTTCTGTTCATTTTATTTTTCCATAATCGCAACAATCCATAGCCAAAAATCATTCCACCCAGGTGAGCAAAGTGAGCTACATTGTCACCGGGATTGGAAGCAATACCAAGATATAATTCCAGCCCGATCAGAAAGATTACTAAATATTTTACTCTGACCGGAATAAGAAAATAAATATAAACCAAAACGTTGGGGAACAGTACACCAAAAGCCATTAAAATTCCGTAAACAGCCCCGGATGCTCCAACAGTAGGTGTGTTGATCTTGCCCTGATAAAATTTATCAAGGATTCTGTGGGATTCATCAATTAATGCCGGGCTTGTAGGATTATCTCTGAATTCACGGATAAATCCTTCAATGTTACCACGATTTATTGAATATAGTCCTTCAAAGTGTTCTCTTATTAAACTTAAAAATGCATCTGGCCCGGGAGAACCGGCATAGCTGTCAATAGCATTCTCTATGGAAGAATAATCAATCCAGTTAATCAAAGTATGTAGAAGCGCCGCGCCAATACCTGTCACCATAAAATAAATCAGGAACCGCTGAGAGCCCCAAACATTTTCCAGAGCATAACCAAACATCCACATGGCAAACATGTTGAAAAATAAATGGCCAAAACTCCCGTGCATAAACATATGCGTCACATACTGATAAGGACTGAAGTCCTGGGAACCAGGATAATGAAGAGCCAGTGAATTTGTCAGGTCAATTCCAAACGCACTTCTTGACAATATATATGTGGCAACAAAAAATAAACCATTCAGGATCAACAAATTTTTGATGACCGGTGGTAGCATAGAAAACCCTCTTGGGCGAAATTGATTTCCGTTCATAAATCTTCTTTAGTTTAATTAAACCTTTGCTTTAGTTCATCTTTATTAATAATCTTAATTACAGGCCTTCCATCAAATGAATACTCCGGAATGCTACAGGCAAATAACGAATTGATCATGGTTTTCATTTCCTCAGTTTCCAGTTTTTTTCCAACTTTGATCGATGTTCGCTTTGCCATTGCCATAGCCAGATTAGAATTTCGATCCACCGAAGGATTCATCATCTGTGACTTATAATCTTCCAATACAGCTTCGATGACGCTTTGTAAATCCTGATGAAATCCGGCAGGGGTTCCGGAGAACTCCCATAAGCAATTTTCCTGTTTTTTAAAGTCAAAACCTAAAGCTTTAATATCCCTGCTGATTTCGTCAAATAGTTCAGCATCTGAAGGATTTAGTTTAACAGTTTCAGGAAACATAAGTTTTTGAGATGAACTATCTGTTGTTTGCAAGCGACTAATAAAATGCTCATAGAGGATCCGTTCATGGGCACGCTGCAAATGAATCAGTAATAAACCTGATTTAATGCTGGTTACAATATATTCTCCGTGTAATTGAAATACATCACTGTTTGTTCTTTGCTCTTCCTCTTCTGAGGGTATAATCCGCTGTTCTGAATCGCCAGTATCATCTGATTGCTGTTTGTAAAGCTCCTGCCAGTTTTTGTGATTACTGGATTCTCTCTGGGAACTACCCTGGGGTGAAAATGATGGGCCACCCTTATTGGACTCAAACGGATTGTATCCGGGACTTACTTTTATTTCCGGTTGCTTTACTGGTCCGGCTTTAGCAGTGCCGGTATACTGCATGCTTTGCTCTGTTTCAAAGTCGAGGCTGGGAGTAAGGTTGTGCTTGCCCAAAGCTTTTTTTACACCCGAACGCAATATGGCATATATGCTTTGACCATCTTCAAAGTTAACTTCTGTTTTCGTTGGATGAATATTGATATCGATCTTAGCGGGATCAGTTTCCAAAAACAAAAAGTAGGAAGCATGGGCTTTTTCCGGTAATAAATGCTCATAGGCATTTGCTATGGCGTGATCAAAATAAAAGTTTTTAAAAAACCGGTTATTAACAAACAAATATTGTTCGCCCCTGGTTTTTTTGGCAAATTCCGGTTTCCCCGTATATCCGTATATATTGACTAAACCTGTTTCCACTTCAACAGGAACAAGTCGTTCTTCCTGCATGCGGCCAAATAAGTTGATAATCCGTTGTTTTAGTTTTGATGCCGGTAATTGAAATTTGGGTTGCTTATCGTCAAACAGCTCCATGGTGATGCCCGGGTTGGCTAAGGCTACCCGGTTGAACTCCTCAACAATGTGTCGCATTTCAACCTGGTTGGATTTTAAAAAATTCCTCCGGGCCGGAACATTAAAAAAGAGATTTTTAATGCTGATTGATGATCCTTTTGAAGTTTGCGTTGGTTTTTGTGCTTTTACATCAGAGCCTTCTACCTGTAGCAAAGTACCCAGTTCATCTTCATGACGACGCGTTTTGATTTCCAGATGGGATATAGCGGCAATAGAAGGCAGGGCTTCTCCGCGAAACCCCATCGACTTTATGGAAAACAGATCGTTAGCTGTTTTAATTTTTGAAGTAGCATGCCGTTCAATACTTAAACGCACATCCGTATCAGACATGCCGGACCCATTATCAATAACCTGAATTAAAGTGCGTCCAGAATCCTTAACAATAACTTTTATGGTATCAGCACCAGCGTCAATAGCATTTTCCAGTAATTCCTTCACAACAGAGGCAGGCCGCTGGATGACTTCTCCTGCGGCTATTTGGTTTGCTACTGAATCCGGAAGCAATTGAATAATATCTGACATACCCTTAACTAAAACAATTCTGAAAAAAACAATACATATACTACAGCACCGATCAGTAAAAGATAAAGCAACAACGTTATATTCGAAGATTTACCTTCTCCTTTATGATTCCGGTGAATCTCCCATCGCCGCTCAATGCGATCACGAATTTCTTCTATCTGTTGCGCTTTCTCCGGATCAGAATATTGTTCCTTTACCTTTTCCAGTTCTTCTTTGCGTTCATCATAGTAAAGCGGTTTGTATTCAAACTGCTTGGGATTTGGTCGTTTAAAAACAGTGAATCTCATTGGTCGTTATTTGTTGCAAAGTTATCAATTTTTGTGCCGCTTTTATTAGATTTTACAGGATCAAATGGCATAAAAAAAGGTTACCTCTTTTAAAGATAACCTTTTTTTACCGGATTTGTTGACTTATGCTCCGGCAAAAGATTTCGAATATTGCTTCACCAGGTAATATGCCCCAAAAAAGAGTGCACTAAAGGACAGAGTTGCGATAACCTCCGTGCGGAAAAAAGGTATCGCCTGTGTATAACTCATGAGCAGACCATTAAAGTTCATAGGATATCCAACCATTCCACTGAGCCAAACCCCAAAATTGGTAATCAGGTAAAATAAAACGGAAGATGCCAGAGCTCCGCCCAAAACAGTCCAGGTATTTACACGGTTTCTGGTCCACAGCCCAATACCTACCGCTAATGCAAATGCAAGGTATACATATATCAAGGTACTGTGATAGCCGATGATCAAATCACTGATGAACATCGCTGCAAAGGGAAGAATCAGGGCTATATGTTTTCTGCCAAAGTATGCACCGCCAAAAAAGGCCAGTGCCATTACCGGTGTAAAATTTGGTATCTCTACAAATATACGCCATGCAATTACAAGCAACACAACTGCATAAGCTAGCAACATCTTAGGGGAAAACCACTTATTTCTCATCATTACTGCGTTTTAATTTCGTGTAAATCTAACAAAAACCCCTGCAAAAACACAGAAGCTGAAATGAATTATTTAACAAAAAAATGAACATATTTTTTAATCTACTGATTAGCAAGCAAAAATTTATTGCTAAACATCATCATTAAAAATAATGTCGTATGGCCGTTTAATTTTATTTTCCAGTTCTGCAACGGAAATATATTTTGAACCACGATAGGATTCTTTACCATCAAAAAATAAAATTAAAACCGGGTTTTCATATACACCAAATTCAGAAGAAAACTCCGGATGCTTTTCTGAATTTATAAACCGTAGTTTAATGTTTTGGTACTTTGCCCTGACAAGATCAATAACCTTTGGCCTCAGGCTTAAACAGGGCACGCAATGATCATTATAGAAATACAACAATACAGCTGGCTCATGCTGAATAAGCTCAATGGTTTCATCTATTCTTTGTAATTCTTTTTCCATATCTTTGAGGTGATAAACAAAAGTATTTCAAAAAAGTTAGCAATGAATAAAAAATGGTCTTTTTTATTAATCATTTTATTATGTATCATGTATTCCTGCCAGGATAAAGAGAAAGCAGATGCCATATATACCCATGGTGTTGTTTATACGGTCGATGATTCAATGGAAGTAGTTGAAGCCTTTGCCATAAGAAATGGCAGATTCTTAGCTGTGGGGAGCAATAAAGAAATAGTAAGTAATTACGAGGCCGATACTATAATTGACTTAAAGGGCAGGCCGGTTTATCCGGGTTTTATCGATCCGCATTGTCATTTCTGGGGTTATGGAACTGTTTTGCAGCAAGCTGATTTAACGGGAATAAAAACGAGAGAGGAGCTTTATAAAAGGTTAAAGGAATACAGCAGTCAACATCCCGATTTAAAATGGATTACAGGCAGAGGCTGGGATAACACAATGTGGGAAAATACTCAGATGCCGGACAATTCCCGTTTAAACCGGTTATTTCCTGAAACGCCGGTCGTATTAAGGCGTGTTGATGGTCATGCGATACTGGCGAACCAGAAAGCTATTGTACTCGCTGGAGCTGAAAATATGGATGGTAAGGCAGGGCCTGCAGGTATTTTTCTTGATAAAGATGCTGGAAAAATACTAAAAGCGGTACCGGAACTAAATGAGCAACAGAAAAAACAAGCACTTTTGGATGCCCAGGACGATTGTTTTGCTGTTGGTTTAACATCTGTACATGATGCCGGAATGGACTGGCACTGGGTTAAGCGTATACAGGAGCTTCATCAGCAGGGGCAGCTAAAAATGCGAATTTACGCTATGCTGAATCCTACCCATGAGAATTTAAAAAAAATGTATGAAGGACCCGTAAAAACGGATTATTTAAATGTCCGGTCATTAAAACTGTATGCAGACGGAGCGCTGGGCAGTAGGGGAGCTAAGTTGATCGAACCATACAGCGATAAACCAGAAACCAATGGCTTGTTGCTGATCAACCCGGATACCATGCTGGAATATTGTCAACTGGCATACGACCTTGGCTTTCAGGTAAACACTCATGCTATTGGAGACTCTGCTAACCGTTTGGTATTAGATGTTTATGCTAAAGTGTTGCGCGAAACAAATGATTTTCGCTGGCGCATAGAACACAGCCAGGTTGTTCATCCGGATGATCTGGAGAAATTTGGCCACTTCAGTATTATTCCTTCAATACAAACAACACATGCCACAAGCGATATGGACTGGGCAGGAGAGAGGCTGGGAGTGGAGCGGCTAAAGCATGCCTACCAGTATAAAAAACTGTTAAAGCAAAATGGTTGGTTACCCAATGGATCTGATTTTCCCGTTGAAGATATAAATCCTTTGTACGGGTTCTATGCTGCTATCAGCAGGAAGGATAAAGATGGTAATCCTGAAAATGGGTTTATGGACGATCAGGCACTTAGCCGTAAAGAAGCGCTTAAAGCCATGACCATCTGGGCCGCAAAAGCAGGTTTTGAAGAATCGGAGAAAGGGTCCATACAGAAAGGGAAAATGGCTGATTTTGTTATCCTGGAGAAAGACATTATGAAAATCCCTGTAAAAGAAACATTCTCTGTAAACGTAATAGAAACATACCTGAACGGGGAGAAGGTGATGAAGCGGTGAGACGAGTTGGCGACTTAAGCGACTTAAGCGACTTGAGCGACTTGAGCGACTTCAGCGAACGAAGAGATGAAGTGACGAAGAGACTGAAAGTGCGATGATGCGATGATGCGATGATGCGAATGTGTGTGTTTGTTGTCATTTAAAGGAATCAAACAGGCTTATGGATGATAAAAATATCAGGATTTTCTTCCAAGTTCCCGGAATCCTTTCCAAATCGTATTAAAATCATTAGCCAGCTTATAGTCTTTCGCATAAAGCAAATTAAGCCGGTGCAGGGTGGAGGCAGTCAGTTGTTTGTTGGGAAATACATCAGAAGGGTAGAGCACGCCGGGCCTGGTATCCGGTAAATGAATTTTTTCTGCTTCACCGTCAGGATCATATCCAACCCAGGAAACCTTTCCGATCATCACTTTGAAAATGTTTAATAAAAAACCGGATGGACGTTTCACTAACCATGCAGCAACCGGATAAAAGACCAGGAGCAGAAGGGAAGTGATAATATCAAAAAAGCGCTTACGTCTTTGGTTTAAGGGCTTTGTTATTGAATTAATATCGATGGAAAATAAATCTGATGTGGTTGATATGGAATTACTTCCGATCAGATACATGCTTTCTTCCGGAGCAATTTTATAGTCAATATGATCAGAGCTTAGTTCGGCCATGTGGTCAATGATTTGTTCGGCACTCAGATTTTTCGAACAAAAGATAATTTCATCAATCCGGTATATTTCCACTATTTCATTCAATTGCTCCAGACTACCTGCAAACATTGGATCGTCAGATGACCCGGGACTGCAGAACCCGATAAAACCAACAGAAGGAGTGGAATTTTTCAGGATTCCCGCTACTCGCGTAGCTTCTTCCTTGTCTCCGGTAATCAGGTAACGCTTTTCTTCTGGATTAATGTAATGCTTTAAATTACGACTGGATGATCTTGTTATATAGCGTATTAAAAGAGTAGACAATAATGCCCAGATGGCTCCAAAAATGATCAGCGCCCTGGAAAACCGGAAGGATTCCGGAAGCAAAGCATAGATAACCAATATCGCTAAGGTTCCTGAAATGATTCCTTTAAACACACCACTACTATGATAAGGCTTATCATAGCCGCCATTCATGAAAAGAGTAAAAAGCCATATCAATATATAGGAGGGAACCACATACCGCAGATACTCCGGAGGATACATGTTTCCATCCATCGCCTTAACTGCTGTTTCCCAGTAGCTTTTCAGAAACCACATGCCACCAAAAATGACTGTTGCATCCAGTAAAGGAAGATATGCTTTTTTCCAGAAACGGTTAAAAACAGCTAAGGTAGCACGAAGATAGATTGCTATATTGATCAGAAATGTAAACAAACTGGCGTGACGGCTTGAAAAATGCTTGCGGGCAAAGATGATCATAGCATTGTAAAATGTAAACACATAATTCACACTACGCTTTTTTGTACTTTCTCCTTTGTAATGTATGATGCGGGTTTTAGGAAAATAGATGTTTTTATATCCGCCACGGATAATCCGGTAGGATAAATCAATATCTTCACCATACATAAAATAATCTTCATCCAGTTTACCTACTTTATCCAGGGTCTCTTTTCTAAGAAGCATAAAAGCACCGGAAAGTATTTCCACTTCGTTAATTTCCTCTTCATCCAGAAACCCCATATGATAGCGGTTAAAGGTTTTGGAATGAGGGAACAGTCTTGAAAGGCCTGTAATTTTATAAAAAGCAACAGCAGGGGTGGGGAGACCACGCTTGGATTCAGGCAGGAATTTGCCCTGTCCGTCAATCATCTTAACGCCCATGCCACCGGCATCAGGATGATGATCCATATAGTCGATACACTTTTCAAATGTGTCTTTTTCCACTACCGTATCCGGATTAAGCAAAAGAATATATTGCCCTTGCGATTGACGTATCGCCTGATTATTAGCTCTGGAAAAACCTACGTTTTCCTCATTGGCTATAAGTTTAACTTCCGGAAACGAATTACGGACCATTTCTACCGAACCATCTACTGACTTGTTGTCAACAACGAATACTTCCATTTCAATGTTCTGACCTGCTATTTGAACAGATTTCAAACATTGTTCCAGGAAATATTTTACATTGTAATTTACTATGACAACCGATAGCTGCATGGCGCTCAAAGATAGTCGATCTTTATGACATAATCGGGTTAATTAGAGAAGAAATCCTTTAAAGAAGCCATAATTATTTTTTTCCAGCCATATTTGATATTCTCATATGCCGGATCCGGAATATTCGTTTGCTCCAGTTCAACAATCGTCTTATCTTTATGTGGGCTAAGTTTCAATGTTACGATCGATTCTTTTTCATCATTGCCAAAATACCATTGTTGCCTGATCATCTGACTGGGAATAAATTCGATATTTTTTCCAACTACATCGCCATCCAGCCACTCAAAATCACTCCCGGGCGTTTCATCCATCACAGCCGGATATCCCGTCCATAGTTCAATGGTTTGAGGAGTTACAAGTGCCCGGTATAATATCTCGGGTTCGGTATTGATCTTAAACGTGAGTTGGAGTTTTTTCATAATACTGACGATTCGGTTCCTGTCATACAAATGTACGAAATTTGCACTACTGTAAGCAGAATAATGCCCCTCGCAGATTAAAACAATAACAGACAGACAGGTATAGCCGGATTTATATCCAGATATATACGTATCTTTAATAATTTGTAATAATTTGTTGTTTATTAATGTGTCGTGCGGTTTGGAATGTTAATAAAAATGTTAGTATTTAATATTAAAAAAGTTATGCATTATATTGATATACAATAT
>JAIPAE010000086.1 GCA_021740245.1 Bacteroidales bacterium
GAATTCAAAAAACCGGAGTCCGGGAATTTGGTTCCAAAGTAATTGTAAAAAGTGACTTCGATCGCGACCTGCAAGGATTACTAAACAACAGGCTTTTACAAAACAATATTCTACAAATATTTGAACTGGATGAAAGCCTTCGTATAATCATCAATCCGGATGAGAAAAGAGCTTTCCACGGTATTCAGCAAAATTTGTTTTGCGCCATACTTAAACCATTTGAATGGATTCTGGATGAAGACCATCTGGAAAAACTTTTTGCATCAGGTAAAAAGCTCAAAGATAATATGGTCTTAAACTAACTTTAATATTTTATTATTTTCTCGTTTATTAAACAGCAATCATTCTAAGATTTTGGAATTTTACGCCAAATACCACGAATATGGTGCATCTTTATCTGGGCCATAAAAACTCCGCCAATAACTACCGCCATACCTATTATTTTACTGGCATTAAACTGTTCATCCAACAAAAAGAATGAAACAACAGCAGTAATAATCGGAATGAGATTCGTAAATATATTCGTTCGAGTAATGCCCAGACCACGAATCGCATTCACATAAAAAATAAATGCAAAAGAAGAAGCAAAAACAGCCAGCATAATTAATGAAAACACAAGTTCAGTAGTAATATTAATATGGCCTATATTGCCGGCTTCCATGGTCATAAACACTGGTATAAAATAAATAGCTCCAATGATATTCTGATAAGTAATTATGGTAAGTGAAGAGTATGTTCTGGCCAGACGCCCCATCAACACGGACGAAAACAATCCTGCCAGTACAGCAGTCATCAAAAATAACAAACCACGCGGGTCCGTTTCAAACTCCAATCCCTTTCCTGTCACCATTAATAGAACACCCGCAAAAGAAACGATAATTCCTAAAATATTCAACCAACGGATTTTCTCTTTCAGGAAAACAAAAGCAGCCAGCGGAGTTAACACAGGTATTAAAGCGATCATGACTGAACTAATGGTAGCTGTTGAAAATTTAACGCCATAGTTTTCACCAATAAAATATAAGAATGGTTCAAACAATGCTGATAAAAAAAACCATTTAATATCATGGCGATGGATCGGTTGCTTTCTTTTAAATAATGAGATAAAGCCATAAAGCAGAAAAGATGAAACGATAAGCCTGAAAAATATGATGCTCACCGGATTCATATAATCCAGCACTATTTTAGTCCAAACAAATGAAAAACCCCAGAAAAGCATTGCTCCAAGAGCATATAAATAAATTGTAATATTGTTTTTGGATAATGGCATGGCCGCAAAAGTACAAAAAACAGTATGCCGGCAAGCAGCAGATTTGGTCACTGACATTTTTTTCGTATCTTTGCGCAGATTTTTCGCTGAAACCTATTAAACACAGCGACCTTTTTCGCCCAGCGATCACGGGCAGCCAATATGGACAATTACGAGAATGAGGTGAACATATACGACAGGCATTCACGAAAAAATAATTTTCGTGAGTTGATATCTGCTATGCTTGAACAAAAAAGATATTTTATCTCTTTATTTATTATCAATGAATTTTTTTATAACCATAAACATAAATTAACAACCCATGTTAAAAATTGAAGTAATTAAAAAAGAAGAAGATTTTAACAATCTTCCAGTTAATCGTGATGAGTATGTAGATTTTCTATACAAACATCTGGACAATTTTGGTGATGAAAAATCAGCCATTAACAAGTGTCTGGACTTTGCTTTTGAGAAAAACGGTGGTTTGGGTGGATTTATGCTCGCCGCTTTTGATGATCAAAAACTGGTTGGTGCTCTGGTAATGAATAATACAGGAATGAGTGAATTCATTCCGGAAAATATTCTGGTTTATGTTGCTGTGCATGAAAGTATGCGCGGCAAAGGTTTTGGACGCGAAATCGTAGAGAAAGCCATTAACATGGCAGACGGCAATGTTAAATTACATGTTGAGTACGAAAACCCGGCAAAACGCCTATATGAACGTATCGGTTTTAAATCCAAATATGCTGAAATGCGTTTTGATAAATAATTAATTATGGCTGACTTAATAGTAAATACAAAAAAGATAACCCGTAACATTGAAAAGCTGGATAAATATCTGAAGGCTTATAATGCCAAGTGGACATTGGTTACTAAGATTTTATCAGGTGACCGTAGGTTGCTGGAGCCTATATTAAATCATCCAATCATAGAGAACCTTCATTCGGTTGGAGATTCCAGGCTTTCCAGCTTACGAACCATCAAAAAGATAAATCCCGATATACAGACCATGTATATCAAGCCACCGGTACAATCACTGGTAAAAACCGTTGTCCAATGCGCCGATATTAGCTTGAATTCGTCATTCAGCACTATCGAGGCATTGAATGAAGAAGCCCGCCGGCAAGATAAGATTCATAAAGTAGTAATCATGGTGGAACTGGGAGAACTACGCGAAGGGATTTTGCGTGAAAATATCGTAGACTTTTATCAGCGTGTCTTCAACCTCGATCATATTGAAACCATTGGCCTTGGCTCTAACCTGGGATGTATGTACGGTGTTGAACCAACCTATGATAAACTCATCCAGCTTTCTTTGTATAAGGAACTGTTGGAGAGTAAATTCAACCGGAAGCTGGAAATTATTTCCGGTGGTAGTTCCATAACACTTCCTCTGATCAGCAAGAAAAAAGTGCCTCCGGCTATGAACCATTACCGTATTGGTGAAGCTGCGTTTGTCGGTACATCACCGTTTGATGGTAAAAAATTCAGAGACCTGTCTGTAGATGCTTTTAACGTTGCTGCAAATATTATTGAACTGGAACAAAAAGAAGTTGTTCCCGATGGCAATATTGGTGAAGGAAATATCGGGCATACTTCAGAGTTCTCCGGTGACGAAACAGAAAAAAGTTATCGCGCTATTGTTGACTTTGGAAGCATTGATGTGGATGTGGATGAGCTTTTCATCAAAGATAAATATATCAATTTCCTTGGAACAACTTCTGATATGACGGTTTACGATCTGGGGAAAAACCTTAACCAGGGTAACAGAACACGTTATAAAGTAGGTGATCAGATTAAACTGATCCCATCTTATATGGCAGTAGCCCGTTTTATGAATTCCAAATTTACAGAAGTAAAAGTCAAATAACCGGCTAGTTAAAAAACAGCTAAAGGGTGCAATCATCTTTTTTGCGTCCATTTTTTCTGTACTAACCTTTATTATTCATGCTATCATTGTCCGGAAAAAGTAGGGAGATTTCTCGTTTCGCTCGAAATTACAAAGGATACAGAAGAAAGTGAGTTATAGGGAAGTGACCGCGCAGCAACCTCCCCACACAAATACTCATAACTAATTGTCAATTTGACTGAAAAAAGTATTCAGTGCATCTATCATATACCGTCAGGTATAGTGGTTTAATTTAATTAATATGGGCTAAATATCCCGGCCAGCGGAATTTATGAACTCCTCAGTGAAAAGTATTTTGATTAGATTCACACTACTCGTAACACCAATCCTTTCAGATAAGCACCTTCAGGATGAAAAATACTCATTGGATGGTCAGCAGGCTGTGAAAGATGGTGCAATACAGAAATCTCTCTTCCGGATTGAATCGCTGCAGCGGTAACAGTGTCATTAAACAATCTGCGATCCACAACCATGGAGCAGGAAAATGTGAATAATAATCCTCCCGGCTTGATTTTATCCATCGCTAACGCATTGATGCGCTTATACCCCTGTACAGCATTATGGCGTGAACTTCTGCTTTTAGCAAAAGCAGGCGGGTCCAGTACAATGATATCGTATTCGTTCTTTTTTATTTCTTTCAGGAAATCTAAGGCATCAGAAGTAATAGCACGGTAACGGTCTTCAGAAAAATGATTTAGTTTAATATTCTGCTCGGTTAATTCCATTGCTTTTGCTGAGCTATCAACACTATCCACATGAGTTGCCCCTTCATTCAGCGCAAAAATGGAAAACCCGCCCGTATAGGCATACATATTCAATACATTTTTATCATGGGCATAAGCTCCTAATAGTTTACGATTATCACGTTGATCCAGAAAAAAACCTGTTTTTTGTCCTTTAGCCACATCCACAGTGAATTGACAACCGTTTTCCTTAATAACTGTATGTTGCTTGCTTCCCAGCAGGAATCCGTTTTCCGATGGTTCATAGCTCATCCGGTGCATTGTCTCGGAACTTTTGTCGAAAACAGCCTGAATCTGGTTTCCTGTTATTTCCTGTAAAATTTCTGTAAAAATTGGCTTTAACTGATGCATACCAACTGATTGAGTTTGCAATACAGCGATATCATCATAGATATCAATGATCAAACCGGGCATACCGTCACCTTCTGCAAAAACCAATCTGTATGAATTTGTCAGAGATGGATCGGGAAATAATCTCTTTCTAAATAACCATGCTTTATCCAATTTTTCTTTCCAGTATTGCCTGTTTGGTTCAACACTTTCCCATGAAAACAATCGCACGGCAATAGACCCCTCCTGATAGTGGCCGGTGGCCAGATACTTTAATTTATTGGAGTATACATCCACTACATCACCATTATTCACAGCACCTTCAATCTTCTTAATGGCTCCTGAAAAAACCCAGGGATGAAAACGTTCCACAGCTTCTGCTTTTTTGGTTTTCAGGATGACTTTTGCTCTCTGCTGCATAGATTTCATTTTTTGCAAAAGTAACACAGAAAAGAATATGTATTTTTGTTTAGATGGAAGAATTGCGATATATATTGCACATCGACATGGATGCATTTTATGCCTCAATCGAACAGCGGGATAATCCTGAGTTAAGGAATAAGCCACTTGCCGTAGGTGGTCGCTCCGGACGCGGTGTTGTGGCTGCAGCCAGCTACGAAGCACGTAAATATGGTGTTCACTCTGCCTTGCCCTCTGCAATTGCTCTGAAGCGTTGTCCAAACCTTATTTTTGTTAAAGCCCGCTTTGAAGTGTATAAGAAAGTATCAACTACTATTCGTAATATCTTTTTAGCCCATACACCACTTGTGGAACCCCTTTCGTTGGATGAAGCCTACCTGGATATAACAGACCAGGTTAAAAGCCTACAGGAAGCTGCCTCACTGGCTCAAAACATCCGTAACGAAATCAAACAGGCAACAACACTGAATGCATCTGCCGGAATCAGTTATAATAAGTTTTTAGCCAAAATGGCTTCCGGTCAAAATAAACCAAATGGACAGTTTACCATTGCGCCTGAACATGCCAGAGCATTTATGGATGATTTACCTGTTCATAAATTTCATGGAATCGGTGAAGCAACGGCAGCAAAAATGAATAAACTGGGGATTTTCTATGGAAAAGATTTATTAAAGCGAAAGGATTATGAACTTATCCGTCATTTCGGTAAAGCAGGATTGCATTATTTTAATATTATCCGCGGAAATGATCACAGAAAAGTTAATCCTAACAGAATCCGAAAGTCAATTGGTGTAGAACGTACCTTTGCTGACAACAGAATGAATGACAATGAGTTGATGCTTACTTTAAAAGATATTATTACGCTGCTAATTGCACGTGTTGATAAACATCAAAAAAGCGGCAAAACACTGACATTAAAACTAAGATATTCTGACTTTACTACTATTACCAGGAGTAAAACTCTGGATACTATTTATGATCAGAAATCCATTGATTTTTACGCCCGTGAATTATTAATGGAAAACCGGGAAGAAAACAGACCTGTACGTTTGATGGGATTAACCCTTTCTAATCTGGAAGAATCCGGTGGAAACAAGCAATTAAAGCTGAAAATATAAACCGGGCCACATGTCGCCGTTTGGCGGAAACACGCACTCGTATGATTATAATGAAGCTACTATTATTGTGTACCGTACAGATGAATTAAAGTTAAGCTATAGCATGGGATTCCCCTGTATAATATGACGGGGTAAACATAGTACCATTAAAATCGATTTATATATATGAATATTAAGCCAAATAAACACTTATAACTCCAGAATACCGATCACATTAGTATCCATGAATGGAGCACCCGGATAATCTCCGGTATAATCGAAGTTCAACCAGATAAAACCCTCGTCGTCACGGTGAAAATATATGCTTTCACCCATTGATTCTTTGTAAAACAAGTCCCGCTTAATCAGATTAATAATTTCCGGGAAATCCTTTTCATGACATACTTTTACTTCGGGATACAGATGGCGGTCGGTGTGAACGATCCTTGGCTCTCCGCCTATAGCTTTAATACAGGCAGAAATCAATATTGCATGATCATCACAGTCCCCGGCCATCAAATCCACGCTCTCACTTGCTTTTGCATAATATTCTTCTCCTTTGGGGTCCGGAATATATTTCCAATCATTAACAATTTTAAAAATACTGAAATAGCGTATCACGGGACCGTATCGCCGATGTAGATCCGGGTCGGAAAAATATTCTTGTGACGCTTTTATAGCAAAATCACGTACTTTAGGGTTTTTGTAATCTACTGATTCACGAATTTCATTAGCATTGCGCACTGTCATTTTCGCCCCTTTCAAAAATGGCAGTTTCATCGGGTTGTCCTGAACATAGGTTAACATATCCATGTAATCCATATACAAAGAGGAGAAACCATATTGGTCTCGTACTTCATTAATTCCTAATACAATAAGAGTAGCAACAAGCATACCCAGGACTATTTTACGAAAAACACTAACTAACATTCGAATGACAAAAAGTATCAACAGAAATGTTAAAATATGATCCAGCCGGATGACTTGTCCGAGATCAATTTTTACGTCCGGCACATAGCGATAAACAACAACAAATGCAGGTATTGTCAACAACAATGATAAGAAGAGCAAGGCCAGGGAAGAAACAAAATTACGGCGTTTCTTTCTTCTGGACCGTTGAACATCTTTTTCCATCTGCCTGAAAATATGATCAAATTCGCTCATTATCTCTAAAAGTTGCAAAAATAGAATAAATAAAGGAGATTTTAAAATTTTCCTAACTTTGCCGGTTATTAAAAGGAAAGATATGGCACCAACAATAAAAAATAATGTTTATTCAGAAATCGGCATACTTGAAAGTGTTATCATACATTCCCCCGGCCCGGAAGTTGAAAACATGACACCTCAAAATGCAGAAAGGGCTCTTTACAGCGATATTCTAAACCTGAATGTTGCCAAACGGGAATATAGTCAGTTCCAGGGCGCTCTCGAAAAATTAACTAATGTTTTTCAAGTCAGGGATTTACTCAAAGATATTTTGTATAACCAAAGAGTTAAAGAAAACCTGATCAGCCAACTTGTTAAAAATGAAGGAACTCCGGAACTGAAAGAAATGCTTATACATTCGGATAATGATGAGCTTGCCAGGCAATTAATAGAAGGTGTTGTTCTAACAAAAGATAATCTAACCCGTTATTTGTCCCGCCAGCGTTATTCACTCAGACCGTTACATAATTTTTTCTTTACGCGTGATGCTTCCGTCACTATTTTTGACAAAGTTTTAATCAATAAAATGGCCAGCAAAGTAAGGGAACGCGAAACCATTATTATGGAAGCCATTTTTGACTATCATCCGGGTTTTCAGATAAAAACTATAAATCCGGTTAATTATCATTCCTGCAATGATCAAGTAAAAATCGAAGGTGGTGACATTTTAGTTGCCCGTGAAGATATTTTGCTTGTAGGCATAGGAGACCGCACTTCATCACAGGGTATTGATTTTTTGATCGAAAAATTGAAAACGCATAATGAAAAAAGACATATTCTTGTTCAGGAGCTACCGTTGAAACCTGAGTCTTTTATCCATCTGGATATGGTATTTACTTTTCTCGACAAAGATGCCTGTATGATCTATGAACCCGTAATTTTAAAACCGAACAAGCTTCAAACGGTTCATATTGAAATTGACAATGGAAAAGTATGCAGCATTTACCAGGAAGAAAATCTGTTGCAAGGTTTAAAGAGGCTGGGTATGGACCTCGAACCTATTTATTGTGGCGGCAAAAAAGATATCTGGACACAGGAACGTGAGCAATGGCACAGCGGTGCAAATTTCTTCAGCATATCACCAGGCAAAGTAATTGGTTATGAAAGAAATACGTACACTATAGAAGAAATGAATAATCATGGATTTGAAGTTATTCCAGCTTTGGATATCGTCAACGATAAAGTCAATATCGAAGAT
>JAIPAE010000087.1 GCA_021740245.1 Bacteroidales bacterium
ATGCATGCTACAGGCACAACTCCTTTAGGCAGATCGAAAAGTTCAATTAGTTTTTTAGCCTGATAAGTAACGGTGCCGATATAACAAATTCCTAAACCCTGATCTTCTGCCGCCACACAAGCATTTTGGGTAGCAATCAAAGCATCAATAGCAGCGGTCATAAAAGACATGAAGTTATCATAACCGGGTGTTGCATTGCGTTGCTCACACCATTTGTTAAAGCGATTAAAATCCGCTAAAAAAGTTAGCGTGACAGGAGCCTCCTTTAGCATGGGCTGTCCGAAATGGATATTATGAAGTTTTTCTTTCATCGTTTCATCTTCGGTTTTAATAATGCTGTATACTTGCATTCCACCGGTTGTTGAAGCACGAAAGGCTGCTTCATATATTTTGTCCATTTTTTCTTTTTCGACGGACAGATTTTGATACTTACGTATTGTTTTGTGCTGAAATAATGTTTGTAGGGTTTCCATAATGTTCTTTTTTTTCCATGGCAAATATCCAAAAAACAACGGGAATATCCCAACAGAATAATAGTTTAATTAGAATCTGTCCATTATGTGAGTGTATAGTTTATAATTGCCGGGTTCAAAGTATGCCCCACTTATTGGGGGCTTGATAGGTTTGAAAATACCGGTTTTTAATTTGGTAAATGAGGATTTTTCAAACGGTCGTAACCGGAAAATCGGATAATATTGACATACTTTAATTAAAGCGATCTATTCATCAGCGAACTCACCAATCTCTTTTAAAGTATCACTTATGTTTTCTTCGGTTTCATATAGTTTATCACGGCATATTTTCAGTAATTCTGAGGCGCGTTTGATTTTAACACCTAATTCATCTATGCTTATGCCTGAATTTTCCATTTTGTTTACAATCGTTTGCAGCTCCTCAAAGGCTTTCTGATAACTTATGTTATTATTGCTCATGTTTATTTGTTTTTTGAAATTTCTGTTATCCGGGTTTTTATAATTCCGTCAGCAATTTGTATTTCCGCTTTATCATCATTTTTAACTTCAGTAATACTTTTTATGATTTCTCCATTCCTTCGAGTTATACTATAACCACGTTTTAAGGCATATTCAGGTTGTAAAACATCTATTTTACCTGATATGTAGCTGTGTTTTTGTTTATGTTCCAGGATTATGGATTTGGCATGCTGGTATATTTTGTTGGCTGCTGAACGAATATTTTGCATTTCCATCCTGATGATATAGCCTGTTGTTTGAAGGCGTGTCTGAATTTCTTTGAGGTTTTGTTTTTCATCCCTGATTACTTGTTCACTTAAATTCAGCAATTCATCTGAAGTTTTATTAACTGCAATAGCATAATCATTGAATTGTTGTAATAGAAATTCTGCAATACTTGTTGGGGTTATAAAACTTTTGAAGCTCACAAGGTCTGTAACAGTCTCATTGATAGAATGCCCAATACCTGATAAAACAGGCAACGGAAAGCAGGCAATCTCTTTTGCCAGTTCATAACTGTCGTATGAACTAAGTCCGACATCACCGCCTCCCCCACGAATAATAGCAACAGCATCAAACAAATCCTGAAACTTCCTGATATGTTTTAATTGCGCCTTGATAGTATATATTGCTTTCTCTCCCTGAAGGATCGCCGGAAATAACTTGTAATGAAATTGATATCCCGATTTATTTTTATCAATAACATTAATAAAATCATTATATCCTTTACTCGTATTAACTGATATAATAGCAATTACTTTAGGGATTTTGGACAGAGTAGTATTTTTATTGCTTTCAAATATCCCTTCCGCTTTCAGTTTACGTATAGATTCGGCTTTATTACGGGCCAGTTCTCCCAGTGTATATTCCGGGTCTATGTCTTTTATATTAAGCGACAGGCCATATTGAGAATGATAATTTACTGATGCATAAACAACAACTGTCATGTTATCATTTAATTTTTCGTTCAAAACAGAACGAAACTTATGGTTTATGCGTTGAAAATCTCTCCGCCATATATTTCCTCTGATTTCAGCAATTGTTTTGCCGTTTTTCTTGTCTACTAAATCCGGATAACAATGTCCGGAATGAGTATAGTGATTTAACCTAACAATCTCTACTTTTATCCAGAAATATCGGGTTGCATAATATTTTTTGAATAATCGCTCTATGGAGTTTGTTACTTCATAAAGACTGTATATCTTTTTTTGGGGCATTAACTCTCGGTGTTTAAGTTTATCTTCCGTCTGAAAACAAAGATAATAAATTGCATTTTTCTACCCGTGATTACTTAAAACAATATTTTTGTCGAATCCGGTTAAAAGAATATTAGCTCAATCGTTAGAAATAGTAAAAAGAAAAGGCTACCCTTTCGGGCAGCCTCTTAACTATTGTCCCAAAATGTAGTTTACTCTTCTTCGAATTGTATCACTTCGACAGGACATTCTTCTGCGGCTTCACGAATCAGGTCTTCATTAGCCTGAAGATCGGCACCTTCAATAACTTCTGCTTCGTCTTCCATTTTAAAAACTTCCGGTGCGAGATCTTCACATACTCCACATGAAGTGCAACCCTCTTCGATCCATACTTTTTTAATAGCCATAATAAACTCCTTGTTTTTTGTTATCGGTTAAAAACACTAATAAATTAAATGTTGTTTGAAAATAAACCTTCCAAACACAAGTATAAAGGTAAAAAAAAAACATTAATTTAGTCGAAGAAAACCAAAACAAATTTACAATATGTATACAATAACAGGTTACGATCTGACCATAGAGGATGTGGTAAAGGTTTCGCGTGAAAGAGAACAGGTAGAAATAGCTTCAGAAGCCATTGAAAGGATAAACATTTGTCGCGCGATGCTCGAGCGAAAAATCGAAGCCAATGAAATCATGTATGGTGTAAATACGGGTATAGGAGAATTTTCAGAGGTTGTATTGAATGATGAACAAGTAAAAGATTTTCAGAAATACCTGATATACAATCATGCAGCCGGGATAGGTGATCCTATGCCGGAGGAATATGTACGAGGAGCCATGCTTGGCAGAATTAATGTGCATGCAAAGGGACACTCTGGCTGCCGCAAAGAAATTCCATTAACATTTGCAGAAATGCTAAACAAAGGAGTTACACCTTATGTGTGTCAAAAGGGTTCTGTGGGAGCCAGTGGAGATTTGGCTCCGATGTCACAAATTGCACTTTTGCTGATGGGAGAAGGACAAGCATATTATAAAGGTGAATTGTTGGAAGGCAAAGAAGCTATGGACAGAGCAGGAATTGAGATACCGGGATTAAAAGCCCGTGACGGGTTGGCAGCTATTAATGGCTCTAATGTTTTGACAGCTATGAGTGCCCTTTGGCTTTATGATGCGAATAATTTCCTCAAACAAGCTGAAATTGCTGCTGCTATGTCGCTTGAAGCATTAAAAGCAAATATGAAGCCCTATACACCTAAATTGCATGAAGTACGTGGTTTTAAAGGAGCAATAAGGTCAGCAAAAGCTATAGGTAAGCTTGTTTCCGGAGGTGACCTGGCTGAACAAAAAGTGAAAGCCAAGGTTCAGGATGCCTATTCTATGAGAAGCACCCCGCAGGTTATAGGAGCAGCACATGATACTATTGCCTGGGCCAGATCACAGGTTGAAATAGAGCTAAATGGTGTTGGTGATAATCCGGTTTTCTTTCCTGAAGAAGATTTACAGCTTTCCGGAGCAAATTTTCAGGGTACACCCGTTTCTTTGCCTATGGATAATGCAGGAGCTGCAATTACAATGATTTCGGTAATGTCGGAACGACGCATGAACCGCCTCAATAATCCGGCACTTAGCGTAGGATTACCAGCATTCCTGACGAAAGGTGCAGGTATGTTTTCCGGGTTAATGCTGTCTCAGTATACGGCTGATATGCAAATCGTGGAACAAAGAATTCTCTCAGCCCCGGCATCTATACAATCGATTCCGGCTGCTGCCGATCAGGAGGATTTTGTATCCATGGGGATGAATACTGCTATCAAAAACTTCCAGATCATGGACAATGCTTATGGCGTATTGGGAATTGAGTTTATGGCTGCCGCTCAGGCGCTTGACTTTAGAGATTATAACTTTGGTAAAGGTGTACAGGAAGCGAAAAAAACTGTGCGTAAACATGTGGACTTCCTCGATATAGATCGTCCTTTGTATCCGGATCATACTAAACTTAAACATGTAGTTCAGTCTACCGAAATATTACAAGCCGTTGAAAAAGCCATCGGTAGTCTGGAATAAATTCATTATTGCTTTCTGTCTTTCTCCGGAAAACGAAAGTTTGGTTTTCCGGAGATTTTTTGCTTATAATTGTTTCTCATAGCCCGTTATATCCTTAACATTTCTTAATTTTGCCCAAAATCAGACCAAATGCGCGCTGTCCTTCATTATTTGATTATTGTCCCACTTGCATACTTGATAGCCTTGATGCCATTTTTTGTTTTGCGTGGACTCGCTTATGTAATGTATTTTTTTCTTTACAAAATAGCCGGATATCGTGTAAAGATAGTGCGGGAAAATCTAAAAAATGCTTTTCCTGAGAAGAATCAAAATGAATTAAAACGAATTGAAAAGGTTTTTTATCTTCATTTAACGGATATTATGCTGGAAACACTCAAAATGTTGACAATGTCCTTAAAAGATGCAAAAAAGCATATGCATATTCCCGAAGAATCAGTAGAAGTTATAGAACAACTAAATGAAAAAGGCATCAGTACAATCGTAGCTTTAGGGCATTATGGGTGTTGGGAATGGGGAAATTTCGGATATCATGCCAGGTTTGATACTGAGCTCCGGGGGATATATCACCCTTTAAGCGACTCTTACTTTGAAAAACTGATGTACCACATGCGAACCCGTTTTGGGTCTGTTCCGGTTAAAATGAAGGATACGCTTAAATATATGCTTAAAAACAACGATAAGGTTTCCAATATTGCCTTTATTGCAGACCAGGCTCCTTCCCCTAATGGTGCACACTGGACAATGTTTTTAAACCAGGAAACACCTTTTTTTTCCGGTATGGAAAAAATAGCCCGTAAACTCAATATGCCGATCGTTTTTCTGAGTATCGATAAAATAAAAAGAAACGTGTATGTAATGAATTTTGAACTTCTTGTTGAAACCCCCCGCTCAACCGTACAAGGAGAAATAACTGAATCATATGTGCGACGTCTCGAAAAACGCATACAAGAACAACCCGAATACTGGTTATGGTCGCATCGGCGTTGGAAACATAAACGACCTGAAAATGAACAACTTTATCAGATGACTGTCAACAATTAGTGTTTTCACAAAGAATGAAATTAATAATTTACCCTGTCAGACATGAAGAAGCGGATAAAAAAATTCTTATTGGTATTAATTTCGATTGTATTACTGATTGATCTGATAACCATGCGTGGCATTAATCTATTTCTGGATAATCCTTCCAGGCTTGCGACAATTGCTATATCATCTGTTCACTGGGGGATTTCAGCATTTTTTATAATCCTCCTGTTTGTTGGAATAATCTTTACTCCTGATATGAAATCCGCTTCCTTTAGTAGAAAAGCTTTTATAATAACCGGGATATTTATTTTGTTCTATATACCGAAACTTGTTTTCGTTTCCTTAAATGTGTTGGATGAATTAATTTTTCAAACAGCGCGGTTTATGCAATATGAAGGAGAATATATGTTAATTCTTTCAAAGGTAGGAATCGTCCTGGCTGGTTTTACTTTTTTATTAATATTCTTTGGCATTATTAGAGGCAAAACAAATTTGAAAATAACTCATGAATCAATCCATTCACCTTCGGTGCCGGATTCTTTTGATGGATTTAAAATCATTCATATTTCAGATTTTCATCTTGGCAGTATCCCTTCACGATCCGGATATCCCCAAAAGATTGCAGGAAAAATCAATCAGCAAAAAGCCGATTTGATCCTTTTTACCGGTGATCTGATCAATAACGTTGCTTCAGAAGCTGAACCCTGGATTGACGTGCTTAAATCAATAAAAGGAAAAACAGGAAAGTACGCAATTACCGGAAATCACGATTATGGAGAATACGTTAACTGGAAGGATGATGATGAAAGAAATGCCGATCAGCAAAAGTTGAAAGCCATTTTTGAGAAAACCGGATTTTATCTTTTGGAAAATCAAGGCACAAAGATTAAAAAAAATGATGAATCATTGGGTATTATAGGTGTAGAAAACTGGGGGCAACCCCCATTTCAACAATACGGCAATTTTAAAAAAGCATTAGATAGTACACCAATCACTTCTTATCAGATATTAATGTCTCATGATCCGTCTCATTGGGATGCAGAAGTATTAAATAAAACAAATATCGGGTTGACACTATCAGGACACACACACGGATTTCAATTCGGGATCATGCTAAACGGAAAATTTCAATGGAGCCCTGTGCAATATAAGTATCCCAGGTGGGCCGGACTTTACAAAGAAGGCAATCAATATCTTAACATTAACCGCGGTCTGGGTTACATTGGATTTCCGGGCAGAATTGGCATGCCCCCGGAAATATCTGTTCTTACTCTAAAAAAATCAAAACAGAATTAAAGGTTTTTAAACGCATCTTTATTATCTGAAAAATGTATCCGGGTTACAACTTTTTTTAATTCCCGCTCTGTGACCATCCATGCAGCAATTAAAGCATGTTCATCATTATTACTCCCTTGTAACTCATAATATAATTCACTTTCATTCAAGTCGATTTCATACATCAATTGACGTAATACTTCAGGTGAATTATTTTGTAAATCTTCAACGACAGGAGTTAAGATTTGAACAATCTCTTCAGTGGTTTTTAAATGCTTATCCTTAAATGGCATTTCAATTAATGCGCCAAAATCTTTATTTATCTGTTTAAGTAATTCCTCCAATATCCTTTGCTTATCAGAAAAACTATTTAAATGAGCTTGAGTTTTTTTGATCAGTTTATTATCCATCGTTTAATTCATATAGTACTACTCCAACACTAAATATCAGCATATCAGTAGTAGATTTATTCGTTTTCACATAAGGTTGCCCGTATGAATCAAAGGAAAGGTCATCCATAACCGGATACCGAACCCTTGTACTACCATAATATTGAGCTCTGACATCGATCAGGAAATTTTTATTGATCCGGTAAAACAAGCCTAATGCCAAACCATAACTCATGGCAACCTTAGACTCCTCATTATCTGAAAGATCTTCCCAGCCATTTTTAAATTCAGCTCTTATTGATGTTTGATAATCAACAAGCTGAATACCACCTGACAGATCGATATATGGCGAAACAATGGCTTCTTTCCAGGGAATAAAACGACTACCCAAGTGCAGGACATTGATTGAGGTTTTAGCCTCGGAATCAAGGCCGAGTGCATATAATCCATTTCCGACGTAAGTAGTATCATCAATGGATGTATGCTCGGTTCCAAGTCCAATGGAGCGAATCTGCAAGCCTGCCAGCGAATTGATATCAGGAAAGCCAAAAAAGATATCCAGGCTCCCCGTGATCATCGGATTGCTGTACTCAGCATGAAAATCACCACGCGCATTTGAAAAGCCGCCATTTAAGCCAAATTGCCCCCACCTGAACTCACTATCCTGTGCATTAATAAACAATGGAAGCAACACTAACAGAACAAAAAAACGATGTTTCATCTGTTTATAATTTTGATTTTAGCAGTCAGATGGAACTCACGATGAATTTTAATCATTCTCGTGTGTGTATTTTAGAATGCTAAAATTCATGTTCGTTTCATCTGTTTATAATATTCATCTGTTTATAATTTTGTTCGTTGTTTCTCTCAGTCTCTCAGTCTCTTCGCCTCTTCGTCTCTTCGTTCGCTTAAGTCGCTTTAGTCGCTTCGTTCGCCCTTTCGCATCATCACATCATCGCATGCCGTAAAACCAGAAATCTTTGATTTAATCGTTTTACGAGCATCCACGACCGAAGGTCGGGATCATCGCATTACTCATTACGCCATTTA
>JAIPAE010000088.1 GCA_021740245.1 Bacteroidales bacterium
GTAAAATCCCCTGGATGACTGAATAATACAAACCATTTGCCTTTATAGTCTTTAGGTAATTTTTTAGGACCATGTGTCGTGTTAACGGTCATTTCAGGAAACTTATCTCCCAACAAAGGCATTCCTTTTTGTTCTTCCATAATTATGATTTTTAAAATTTAACATTTTATATTTCAACTAGTAAACAAGGATTCATATAGATTGTTTAAGAATTTAAAGATATTCGTAACCATTGATTATGTCTTATATATTTATTACGAGTGTGTTAAATTAGAAGTATCTTACTACCTATATAGGCAGACTTTATCCCTGTTGTATTAACAAAGAACAGCAACAGGATAAATTCAGGAAAAGGAGAATAGAATTTCCTGAAAAACAACTAAATGAGTTAATGTCTGTTGCGTAATCCATGTATAAGGCAGGTGTTGTTTGAAAAAAATGTTTATTTTTGATATAAAATACCTATATGATGGACAATAAATTATATAATCTTACAGCTTTGCGTGAAATTGTGGACAATAATGAAAATGAACTAAAGGAAATGGTTCAGATGTTCGTTGATCTTTCGCCATCAATTCATAAAGATATGAAAGAATCCCTGGAAGAAAACAACTTTGAAAAGCTGAGTAACCTGGCTCATAAGCTAAAAAGCAATTTTCGATTACTTGAAATAACAGAATTGGAGGATATTGCCCGGTCAATTGAAATGAATAGTAAAAAAACAGCTGATAAACAATCACTTGAAGAGCTAATGAATAAGATCAACATTATTTTGCCTGAAGTAATCAATCAGATCAAGAAAAATGAACTTTCATAAATGGACACACCAGTGATTATAAAACAAAGTGAGTTCTCAGTTATCAATAAGCTCGTTGATCTCTTCCTTCAATATAATTGATGAACGATTTATTAACCACCTGATTACCCCCACTTGTCGGATAATTTCCGGTAAAATACCAATCCCCGTTATCGTTTGGACATGCATCATGAAGGTCTTCTATGCTTTGATAAACGATTTCAATCTTAGCTTTCACATTTGCCGGTTTTAGTATCTCAGCTATTTTTTCAGAGATTTGTACTGCAGTAAATGGTTTATAGATTTCTTTCACATGGTTCACGACATTTTCTTTAGGCTCATTTTCCTGGCTTTTACACATGCGGTATACTTCATGAATCACATGATGCATGTTTTTCTCTTTCAACAAGGCAACAGCAGCTTTAAAAGCCGCAAAATCAGTCAACTTAGCCATGTCAATACCATAGCAATCAGGATAACGAATTTGGGGAGCAGAAGAAGCAATAACTATTTTAGCTGGCTTCAGGCGATCAAGTATTCTGATAATACTCTGTTTTAGGGTTGTTCCTCTGACAATGGAATCATCAACAACTACCAATGTGTCATTCTCGTGAACGACACCATAAGTTACATCATAAACATGAGCTACCAATTCATCACGTTGATTATCCTGAGTTATAAATGTTCGCATCTTGGCATCTTTTACAGCAACCTGCTCCACCCTTGGACGCAACGACATAATACCTCTCAATTCATCTTCCGTTCCTCCCTGTTTCAGACTTTTTATCTTTTCAACTTTCACATTATCACAAAAGTTATTTAACTCTTCAACAAGGCCATTAAAAGCTACAGAAGCAGTATTGGGGATATACGAAAATACAGAATTTTCAAGGTTATGGTTAATTTTCTTTAAAATGGGATTTGCCAGGGCTTTCCCCAATTTTTTCCGTTCCTGGTAGATATCCCTGTCTGTACCCCTTGAAAAATAAATACGTTCAAAGGAACATGAACGCCTTTCTCCGGGCTCCTGAAAAGGTTCATAAATCACATCACCATTCTGGCGCACAATAAGTAAATGTCCTGGCTCAATTTCATGAATTTTGTCGACTGACACATTAAATGCAGTCTGTATAACTGGCCGCTCGGAAGTTGCCACGACTACCTCATCATCTTTGTAATAATATGCCGGTCTGATTCCTGACGGATCACGCATTACAAATGCATCACCATGTCCTATCATCCCCGAAATAGTATATCCTCCGTCCCATTGTTTTGCTGAACGGCTAATGATCTTTAAAACATCTAAGTGACTGGCTATTAAGCCTGAAATCTCTTTTTTGGAATAACCCTGTTCCTTAAATTTCTTATAAAGGCTTTCATTCTCACGATCCAGAAAATGACCAATTTTCTCCATAACTGTGATCGTATCTGTTGTTTCAACAGGATGCTGCCCCACATTCACTAGGTTATCAAACAGTTCATGTACATTCGTCAAATTAAAATTACCGGACAACACCAAGTTCCTCGTCATCCAATTGTTGTGTCTTATAAAGGGATGTACACTATTTATATCATTTTTACCGTATGTTCCATACCTTAGATGACCCATAAATACTTCACCGGTATAAGATACATGACTCTTAAGCCAATCAATGTCTCTTAAGCGGGAAGAATTATCACCCACCATTTCATCGATATGGGAATATATACCACTGAAAATCTCTTTAATGGGATTGGAACCGTTAGAACGATAGCGGTCTATATAACGTTTTCCCGGTTCAACGCCAAGCTTCAAACTGGCCATACCGGCTCCATCCTGCCCACGATTATGTTGTTTTTCCATCAACAGATAAAGCTTATTTACTCCATAGGTGCTTGTTCCGTATTTGGAAAGATAAAACTCCTGTGGCCTTAGCAGGCGCAGAAAAGCAATACCGCATTCATGTTTTATCGCATCACTCATATTTTTGGTGTTCTTTTATAGTGCAAAAATAGTTTTTTCAATTGTATAATTGATAAATCCTGATTTACAAATTACGATTAGTGTTTAAAATTATTTTGGAAATCAGCATTAAAACAATTAATATTGTACTCCTGGCGGCTTTATCAGCTTTTTACTTATAAATTATTTAATAAATAAGGATCAAAAAAAAATAGTATATAACTTTTAAAGAAATAAATGAGTCCGGTCTAAAAAGATCACATTTGATTTTCAGCAGGTGTAATAAATTTTGAGTTTTTAGACCAGCCTCAATAATAAATTCTATATGAAAAAAGTAGCACTCCACTGGCAGATATTAATTGCATTAATTATTGCTATTGTCTATGGCATATTTTTTTCCACTTCGTATTCGATAACACAAAAGAAGCTTGATAAGATGCAAAGAAGCAATAAAGACAGTCTTCTTATTGCTGAGATGCATCAATTTAAGGGGCAACAGTGGGAAACAAAAGCTTCATTTGTAAAAGAAATGAAAGAAACGTTAGGTTTTGATTTTTACAACAAATACAGCGATGATATTATCAAATCCGCTTATTCAAATAAGCCGGTAAAATACATAAGCTGGATGGGAGACCTTTTTTTGAGGGCTTTAAAAATGCTTATCATTCCACTTATCTTCAGCTCTATAATATCAGGTGTCACTAATATCGGGAGTGGAGAAAGCCTGGGCAGACTTGGCATAAAAACCATATTCTATTATGTAATGACCAGCACTTTTGCGATTGTCACAGGTTTATTACTGGTAAATTTAATTAAGCCCGGTGTTGGCGCCGACCTTAGTTTAATGCAGGAGGTTGAGGAAATAGGAGAGTATAAGGATCTGCCACAAATCCTTATTGAGATTGTCCCGGAAAATATATTTCAAGCTGTTACAAACAGCAATATGCTAAGCATCATTTTCTTTGCTATTTTATTTGGATTTTTTATCACGCGCGTTGGTGCTAAGCCACGCCATACTTTGAAAAATTTCTTCAATGCTGTTTTTGATGTCATGATGAAGATCACCATGTGGGTTATCCGTTTTACACCGCTTGGTATTTTGGGAATTGTTGCCAAAGTAGTTGCAGATCAGGATAACCTCGTTGAGTTGTTAAGCAGCATGGGCATCTATATGATAACCGTTTTGGGTGCATTAATTATTCATGCCTTGATCACCTTACCTGTTCTTCTAAGAGTAATAGGAAAGGTGAACCCGTTTAAGCATATGTCAGCGATGACCACACCTATTCTGACCGCCTTTTCCACTTCATCCTCAGGAGCAACTTTACCATTGACAATGACAGCAGCAGAAGAAAATGCAGGAGTCAGCAACAAAGTCACCAGCTTCACATTGCCATTGGGAGCAACAATAAATATGGACGGGACCGCACTATATGAATGCATAGCAGCAATGTTTATTGCCCAAGCTTATGGTATCGATCTGAGCATTACCGAACAGATTGTAGTTGTGATTACAGCGCTATTGGCTTCTATCGGTGCTGCCGCAATACCTATGGCCGGTCTTGTGATGATTACTGTAATTTTGTCAGCTGTTGGTTTACCTTTAGAAGGTGTTGGGCTGATATTGGCTGTAGACCGTATTTTAGATATGTTCCGTACTGCTACAAATGTGTGGAGTGACAGCAGCGGTGCTGCAATCATTGCTGCTTCAGAGGGCGAACAACTGAAAGTAGGCCTTAAAAAGCATTAGCTTGAAGTGGAGAACCGGACAAAAGCAAACCATTAATAATCTTGCTCTTATACCGGACATATAAGCATTTAACCCTTCATTCATATAAAAAATTATTTCCATACCTTTGTCCCATGGGATTATTAAAGCCAAATGATGAAGATTTTATGCGAGAGGCAATGCGCGAAGCAGAAAAAGCCTTTGAAAAAGATGAAATTCCGGTAGGAGCTGTTATTGTATGTGATAATCACGTGATTGCTCGTACTCACAATCTGACTGAACAGCTTAAAGATGTTACTGCTCATGCTGAGATGCAGGCTTTTACTGCTGCCAGTGACTATTTAGGAAGTAAATTCCTGGAGGAGTGTGTGCTTTATGTTACGCTTGAACCATGCACTATGTGCGCAGGTGCTTCTTACTGGACCAGAATTGGACGAATTGTTTATGGTTCCAAGGATGAAAAACGCGGCTATTCTCTTTTTAATGATAATATTATGCATCCCTCTACAATAGTAACCAGCAACATTCTGGCAAATGAAAGTGCAGAACTGCTTAAAGCATTCTTTAAAAAGAAAAGATAGAATTCTTGCATGTTAGCTTGAAAAAAGGTTTTCATAGTAAAAATACTGTAGTTTATTAATACGCCATTTAGCAATCATTTATTACTTTTACGGCTCATTTTCAAAATATAATCCGATTATGCTCAGAACGCACAGATGCAGTGAACTACGCCTCAAAAACAAAGGTGAAAATGTAGTTTTATCAGGATGGGTAAAAAAAACACGTGATCTTGGAGGAATGACTTTTATTGATTTGCGGGATCGCTATGGAATTACTCAGTTGGTTTTTGATATGGACCAAGATGAAAATTTATGCACCAAAGCCCGTAAGTTGGGGCGTGAATATGTGATACAAGTCAAAGGAGAAGTCAGGGAACGTTCCAATAAAAATCCCAATATCCCAACCGGAGATATTGAGATCAGTGCAAAAGAACTTTCTGTTCTGAATGAATCGAAAACCCCTCCTTTTACCATTGAAGATGAGACTGATGGCGGAGAAGAACTCAGGATGAAATACCGCTATCTTGATTTACGTCGAAATATCAATCAAAGAAATATTAAACTAAGGCATCAACTGGCACTGGAGATACGAAAATATTTAAGCACCAATGACTTTCTGGAAATTGAAACGCCATACCTTATTAAGTCGACCCCAGAAGGAGCTCGTGATTTTGTTGTGCCTTCCCGCCTGCATCCGGGAGAATTTTATGCCCTGCCTCAATCTCCTCAAACATTCAAGCAATTACTAATGATATCGGGGTATGATCGTTACTTCCAGGTTGTCCGTTGCTTTCGTGATGAAGATTTCCGCGCAGACCGCCAGCCTGAATTTACTCAAATAGACTGCGAAATGTCATTTGTAGAAAGACAGGATATCTTTAACATATTCGAAGGCATGTGCAAACACATTTTTAAGGAAATAAAAAATATTGATCTGCCTGAAGTACGCCTCATGTCATGGGATAATGCTTTAAAATACTATGGAACAGACAAACCCGATATCCGTTTTGGGATGGAATTTGTCGAATTGAATGACATAGCTCAAAACAAAGGCTTTAAAGTTTTCGACTCAGTTGAACTGGTAGTGGGTATAAATGCAAAGGGCTGCGCAGGATACAGCCGGAAACAACTGGATAAACTTACTGATTTTGTTAAACGTCCTCAAATTGGTGCCAAAGGGCTGGTTTATGTAAAATATAATGATGATGGCAGCTTTAAATCTTCTGTTGATAAATTTTTTACCCGGGATGACCTGAAAAAATGGGCTGAAAGATTTAATGCTAAACCCGGTGATCTTATGCTATTGTTGGCCGGTGATAAAATGCATGTTCGCAAACAACTCAGCGAATTAAGACTGGAAATGGGTGATCAGCTCAATTTACGAAAACGCGATGAATTTGCCCCATTATGGATAGTGGATTTTCCTTTACTGGAATGGGATGAGGAAAACGAACGCTATCATGCAATGCATCACCCTTTTACAGCAGCGCATCACGAAGATACCAGGCTTTTGGAAATTGAGCCTGAAAAAGCCAGAGCTAATGCCTACGACTTTGTAATCAATGGAGTTGAGGTTGGTGGAGGTTCCATACGTATCCATGACCACGATACACAACAAAAAATGTTTAATGCGCTCGGATTCACTAAAGAAGAAGCAGAAAAACAATTTGGCTTCCTGCTCAAGGCTTTTGAATATGGTGCACCCCCGCACGGTGGAATAGCCTTCGGCTTTGATCGTTTAGTAGCACTCTTTGGCGGAACTGATTCTATCAGAGATTATATCGCATTTCCTAAAAATAATGCCGGACGGGATATTATGATCGACTCCCCTGCTACTATCACTGAAATGCAATTAAATGAACTGTCTCTTAAAGTGCATTAACTGAAGGCCATTTACTGCACCTCAGGAGGATAGGGGTTAACCCTTGTGATAGACCATTATGTCTACAGTTTTCAACACCTTGCACCTGACTACATTTAAGAATAGTACAGGTTAAAATATATAAAAATAAATAATCGATATCATTTCAAATAACGATTTTATTTTTCTTTATACTGCTTTGATTCAAACTCATCAAGCCTTGAATTGAATTTGTTTATTGCTTTGTTGAGCCCGGCATTTAATTGCTTTCTTGTAATGATATATGCCTTATTCTTCTCTTTAGTATATGCTGTATCATGAAGCGATATCAACTGTATCAGCATGCTGTATTCATTCCTCGCAATTTTATCATAATCATTCAGGAAATCAATTGAGGCATTCTTTAAAACAGGATACTTATTAAGTTGCCGCATCGATGAGATGCTATCTTTAGCTATATCAATTGATGAAAGTAATTCATCATGCTGATTATGCATAGCTTTAATTTCAGTCTGTAAGTATAGATCATTAGTGTCATTAACCAATACCCCTGAGTCATTCATCTGCATTTCCATCACCCGAGCTATCTGATTTTGGAGCTTTGCTTCTTTGTTTAATACATGATTATTTATTTTATGAACTTTCATCTGATAAGTCCCGGCTTTTTGTTTGTCCCTGTCACAACCTATCAATATAGTAATAAACAAAAATGTAAAAATAATCCGATTCATTTTACTAATTTATTATTATTTCCTTTTATACAAAAGTAATTAAATCAAAATACTACATTCTATTTATTTATAAAACTTTTGTATCCTTTCCCCAATGAACATCTTGCCCTGTACTTACAAACCCCGCTCTTTTGCAGGCAAAAAGCGTTATGGTTAAAAAAGAAAAGCAAGAACAGATGCACCATCACGCCGGGAGATTTTCGCGCCTCCGGCGGACGCAGTTCACTACGCAAACCTTCGCTGTCGCTCGGTTTTGCTCCGTTACCAATGACAATGGTTATGTTAAAAGGGAGAAAAATGGAAAAACGGCCACGCCTTTAAAAAATGAAACACGATGTGGT
>JAIPAE010000089.1 GCA_021740245.1 Bacteroidales bacterium
ATTACTTGTCCTGTATTATCCAGACTGTATATCATTGGCTGACTTTTGCCTTCGAATCGTATTTCACGATAAGGGCTGTCTTCTATGATGAGGATATCATATTTTTTAGCAATTTCCAGAATTTCTATTCTTCTTTCTTTTGGCATAGTGATTCCTGCCGGGTTTTGGAAGTCAGGAATGATATAGATGAATTTAGGCTTTTTACCTTGTTTCACAAGTTCTTTTATGGTTTTTTCCAGCATATCGGACCTCATTCCGTTTTGATCAAACGGAATACCTGTGAGTTTTGCACCGTAGGCTTCAAATGCAGAAAGGCCGCCAAGATAGGAGGGAAGTCCGCAAATCACGGTATCTCCCGGATTAATGAAAATCTTACCCAGCAAATCTAATGCTTGTTGTGAGGCCGTAGATACAACCAGATTATCTGTTGTGATATCACAACCTTCTTTACGATACCGTTCCACAAGCAATTCGCGAAGCAGTTGATCACCTTCTGTGGTTGTATATTGTAAAGCTGCTGTGGCATCTTCTTTTAATACTTCAGATGATATTTTTTGCAAGTCTTCAACCGGAAATGAATCAGGTGCGGGAAGGCCACCGGCAAAAGAAATAATATCAGCTTGTTGTGTTAATTTCAGGCATTCTCTTATGGCTGAAGGTTTCATGCGGTTTGCCGCATCAGAAAATATTTGTTGAATATCAGAGATCATAAATAAATGGTTTTTTATTTGATCAACAAATTTACAAAATAAAATGATACACGGCCCCTGGAATAAGCCCTGTAAAGGAAGAGAAATGATCATAAATTATGAACCGTAAAGTGATATTATTGCATTTTACGATCGAGCCTGTTCATTCCCTGAATACCAAGTTTATAATTGTCCTGCATCTCAAGTGTCTCTCGATACAGCTTCCGTGCTTCTTCGTATTTTCGTTGTTGTTCAAGGCTGAGCCCGAGGTTATAAACTGTATTGATGTTTGATGGATTCACATCAAGAGCCTGACGGAAATATTGTTCGGCTTTTGTGTAATTGTGTGTTATGGTCAAGTGGATATATCCTAAGTTATAATATGCTTTTTCATTTTCGGGATTCACATCAAGCAACTGATTGTATGTTTTGATGGCTTTTTGTATGTTGCCTTGCTCCTGATAGAATATACCGATATTATAAAGCGCTTCTTCACTTTCCGGTCTTACGTCCAGTGCATTTTGATAATAATTGACAGCGATTGAGTCTTTCTCTTTTGCAGCCAGCAATCCAAGTTGTATCCAGGCTTCATAAAATTGTGGGTTGCTTTCTGTAGCCCGGTGGAAATCCCGCTCGGCTTTCTCCGGTTCATCCCTGTCTTTATTGATCATACCGCTTAAAAAATAAATGCGATGATCGTTGGGTGCATTTTCCAATGCACGGTTTAGAAAACCGAAGGCTTTATTATATTCTTCCTGATAAAAATAAAATTGTGCCAGTTTAAAAAGTGCTTCAACATGTTCCGGATTGTCAATCAATATGGTTTGAAGTGTTTGTTCTGTTTTTTGAGGTTGAGGCATGGTAAAGTAAATGTCTGACAATGTGATCAGATATTTACTTTGCTTGCCACCCATTTCGATCGCTTTGTTTATATCGCTTAAAGCTTTGTTTATGTTTCCGGAGGCCAGGAAATATTTTGAGCGTTGATGAAAAAGGGAGTCATTATTAGGGTATTGTTTAATATCCTGATTCAGTTTTTCAATTTTTGATAGTTGTGTTGTATCCAGGGCTTTTTTGTTTTTGTTTTTGTTTTGCCCTTGTTTACATGCTGATAATGAAATTACGCTAATTAGCATGACCAGGCCGGCCAAAGCCCAGTTGCTCCGGTTGTTAATCTTCATAAATAGCTATTATTTATTCGTTTATTTTTTCTTTATGATGTGTAAAGATTTTTTCTTCCAGTTCTTCTGCCAATTCCGGGTTGTCCTTAAGCAATTCTTTTACGGCTTCACGCCCCTGACCGAGTTTTGTTTCACCGTAGGAAAACCATGATCCGCTTTTTCTGATAATATCAGCTTCTACGCCCAGATCAATAATTTCGCCAATTTTTGAAATACCTTCTCCGTACATGACATCAAATTCGGCTTTACGGAAAGGTGGAGCTACTTTGTTTTTCACCACTTTTGTACGGACACGAATGCCGGAAACATCATCACCGCTTTTGATCTGACTGATTCTTCGGATATCAATTCTGACAGAGGCGTAGAACTTCAGTGCATTTCCACCGGTAGTGGTTTCCGGATTACCGAACATAACACCGATTTTTTCCCTAAGCTGGTTAATAAATATACAGGTGGAGCCGGTTTTACTGATGGTAGAAGTGAGCTTGCGGAGTGCCTGCGACATCAGTCGTGCCTGGAGTCCCATTTTAGAATCGCCCATATCACCTTCAAGTTCACTTTTGGGTGTCAAAGCAGCTACCGAATCGATAACAATGATATCGATAGCTCCGGAACGTATAAGATTATCGGTGATCTCTAACGCCTGTTCCCCATTATCGGGTTGCGAAACCAAAAGATTTTCAATGTCCACACCCAGCTTTTTGGCATAAAAACGGTCAAATGCATGTTCGGCATCAATGAATGCTGCAATGCCTCCTGCTTTTTGCGCTTCTGCTAAAGCATGAATGGCAAGCGTTGTTTTACCGGATGATTCAGGACCGTATATTTCAACAACTCTTCCACGGGGAAAGCCCCCAACCCCAAGAGCCATATCCAGCCCCAGTGATCCGGTGGAGATATGTGGCAGGTCTTCTACTGCATCATCACCAAGTTTCATGATCGTACCTTTGCCATAAGACTTCTCAATTGTACTGATCGTCCGTTCAAGTGCCTGCAACTTTTCCTTATTTGATGTTGCTTTGTCCTGGTTTTCTTTGTTTTGTTTAGCCATTGATTTTAATTTTATAATGTTCAAAGATATGATTTTTATGCTTCTTGCTTATCAAGGATTTGCTCTGCATGACTTTTAATCCTGACCTTTTTTATTTCTGAAGCCGAATTGCTTTCGTTTAATGCTTTAATGTGTCTTTTCTTTTTTAAAATTAATAAAAATTAGTAAACAACAAAGCAATTTTCAAAAAATAGCATTTCATACATGCCGGAAAAAACATCCGGGACTATGCCAGAGTTGATATCCAAGAAAAATCTATTGTTTTTCTTTATAATCAGTTTTATTCAAGTTTGTATGATTAAAAATATAAACGAAAAGTGATGACAACTATAACAAATTATTGTAATATTTACAATAGCTTTTTATCGGGCATTTGTCACATTTCGGATTTCGTGCAGTACATATATACCTTCCATGAAGGATGAACCAGTGATGAGCCAGTGGGATTTTTTCTTCAGGGATATGTTTTATGAGTTGCTGTTCGGTTTGAAGCGGGTTTTTGGCATTTGTAGTTAGTCCGATTCTTGCAGAAACCCGGAATACATGTGTATCAACAGCCATTGCCGGTTTGTTGTAAACTACGGATGCAATAACATTAGCTGTTTTTCTTCCGACACCGGGCAGTTTTTGTAATTGTTTTACATCTGATGGAACAACGCCATCAAACTCAGACAGCAACGCATTGGCCATACCAATCAAGTGTTTGGCTTTGTTATTGGGATATGAACAACTTTTAATTAATTCGTAAGCTTCTGCATGAGACGCTTTAGCCAGAGCATCTGCTTCAGGAAAACGTCCGAAGAATGCCGGCGTCAGCATATTTACACGCTTATCAGTACACTGGGCTGATAAGATAACAGCTACTAATAGTTCATAGGGATTGGCATATACAAGTTCAGTTTCAGCTACCGGTTGGTGTTCTGCAAAATATTTCAATACTTTTTCAAATCGTTCCTTTTTGCGCATTGCTCTTTTTTGATGCTGATCAATTTGCAAATATAAGCATTCGGTTTTTTGCTAATATCCGGGGCGAATTAAAAAAAAGTTGAAAACATGCCATGCCTGATAAACAAAAGGAATGGTGTTTCCAACATTTTCAATACAGAAAACTCAGTTTTAATTATTGATTATACCCATGAAAAAATCATCATTAAACGGATTGGAATATGCTTTGGAAAAATTCATGATATTATTAATCACCGCATAATCCGGGTAGGATTGATGATTTTCATTGGACAGAAAATCAGTGATAAACTGATCGATTTCAACATTAGAAAAGTGAGAAATCTGTTCAAAAGTAGGTGTTTTGTTCATAGGCATATTTTTAATTTATCCTATAAACAAACGGCCATTATTCCGGCTTATTATTTTATACGGTTAAAATATTTTTAATCCGCAGTTAGTTCCAGCTTTTTTTCTTCAATAAGTTTACGAAGATTGATCAAAGCATATCGCATACGACCAAGAGCAGTATTAATACTTACATCAGTTTTTTGTGCAATTTCTTTAAAACTCATATTGCCGTAATGGCGCATGATCAATACACGTTTTTGTTCTTCTGGCAAATGCTGTATCAGCTTCCGGACATCCTTATGGATTTGTTTTTTAATAATGTTATCTTCCACTGATCCTTCCATCATGTCTATGGTATCGAAGATATCATAATCTTCAGTACCCCGTGTCATAGTAACACGTTTTGAATGGCGGAAATGATCAATGACCAGATTGTGAGCAATGCGCATAACCCATTGCAAAAACTTACCCTCTTCCTTATAGGAACCTGATTGTAGTTTTTTGACAACTTTGATAAACGTATCCTGAAATACATCCTCGGCCAATCCTTTCTCTTTGACCATCATCAGAATATATCCGAAAACTTTGCTTTGATGTTTTTGAATAAGTTTTTCAAGCGCTGACTGATTACCATCTAAATACTGGCGGATCAGATTCTGATCGCTAAAATGGTTCTGCATAAATTTACCTTTCCTGTTTAATAACTAAAGGGTAAATTTTATTCGATAATCAGTCCTCCTGAATTTTTTGGTAATACTTTACTTTTATTATGATACAAATATAAATAATCAATTTATAAAACACAAGTTATAAAATAATTAATTTTGAGGCAATTTAAACAACAATTTGGTGTATGCTTCGTATTTCTTATAATTCAGGCAAAAATAACGTATTTAAATAATTTTCTTTATTAAGAAAAGTTAACTATTGAAAGAAAGCAGGAGAAGTAAATGGATAGTCACGATAACACAAAAGTTGATCTGCAGAAAGTAATTTTCATTGATAAAAGTCGTGTTCATAACTTAAAAAGCCTTAGCGTGGGGATTCTTCGCAATAAATTATCGGTCATAACCGGTGTATCGGGTTCAGGAAAATCATCACTGGCTTTTGATACACTATACGCTGAGGGGCAGAGGAGATATGTGGAAAGCTTAAGTTCTTATGCCCGGCAGTTTTTAGGGCGAATGGAAAAGCCGGAAGTTGATGATATTAAAGGGATATCGCCTGCCATTGCTATCGAACAAAAAGTGAATACGCGTAATCCGCGATCAACTGTTGGAACATCAACGGAAATATATGAATACCTTAAATTACTGTTTGCCAGAATTGGTAAAACTTTTTCCCCGGTAAGCGGGAAGCAGGTGAAAAGTCATAATGTGAGTGATGTAATTGATTTTCTCTTAAAACAACAGGTTGGCACAAAAGTATTGATCCTTTCACCTGCCGAGTTAAAACAGGACCGTAGCCTGAAAGATGCACTGGAGATCATGCAGCAGCAAGGATTCTCCCGTGTAAAGATAAACGGTGATGTTATACGTATTCCGGATATGCTGGATAACCTTCAAGCTTATGAATCGTTGAAAAATATTTGTTTGGTTGTTGACCGGGTTAAAGTACATCATGATGATAAAGACTGGAAAAACCGGTTGGCTGACTCTGTGCAAACAGCCTTTTATGAAGGGCAGGGGACCTGTAAGATTGAAGTTTTGCATGATAATGAAGTATCAGAGCATTATTTTTCTAATAAATTTGAACTGGATGGTATTCAGTTTGAAAAGCCATCAGCAAATTTTTTCAGCTTTAATAATCCTTATGGTGCATGCAAACGTTGCGAGGGTTATGGCAATATTATCGGAATAGATGAAGATTTGGTTATCCCGGATAAGCGATTATCGGTATACGATGATGCGATTGCACCCTGGAAAGGCGAAAAAATGAGCAAATGGAAAAACCAATTATTGCAAAATGCCCACCATTTTAATTTTCCGGTACATCGCTCATACAGTAAATTAACGCAAAAGGAAAAGGACTTGCTTTGGAATGGGAATTCCTGGTTCAAAGGGATCAATGATTTTTTTGAATATGTGGAACGGAAAGCTTATAAAATCCAGTACCGGGTTATGCTTTCCCGCTACAGGGGGAAAACTACCTGCCCCGAATGCAGAGGAACCCGGTTGCGCAAGGATGCTTCTTATGTTTTAGTTGGTGGGGTTTCCCTGATCGATATGGTTCTAATGCCGGTGGATAAGCTGCTTGATTTTTTCAATAATCTCAAGTTAAGGCGTCATGATTTTGACATTGCCAAACGTTTGTTGATCGAGATCAGGAATCGTTTGGGATTCTTGTGCGATGTGGGGCTGGGTTATTTAACATTAAACAGGTTGTCATCCAGTTTGTCCGGGGGAGAATCTCAGCGGATAAACCTGGCAACATCACTGGGCAGCAATCTTGTTGGTTCTATGTATATTTTGGACGAGCCCAGCATTGGTTTGCATCCCAGGGATAACCACAGGCTTATTCATGTTCTCAAAAAACTCCGTGATCAGGGTAATACAGTAATAATAGTAGAACACGATGAAGATATTATGCATGAAGCAGACCAACTGATCGATATTGGTCCTGATGCAGGAATTCATGGTGGTGAACTGGTTGATCAGGGCGATTTTGATCAGATAATTAAAAACCAAAAAGGATATACGGCTGAATATTTATCAGGAAAAAAGAAAGTGCCTCTGCCGGTTGACCGCAGGCCCTGGAAAGATTATATACTTATAAAATCTGCCAGTCAAAACAATCTGAAACATATTGATGTCAAAATTCCATTAAATATACTTACCGTTATCACCGGAGTATCCGGAAGTGGTAAAACTTCCCTGGTCAAAGATGTTTTTTATCCGGCTGTCAAAAAAGTACTTGGCGGTTATGCAGGCAAAACGGGCGATTTTGAAGCATTATCTGGCAATTTTGACCGGATCAGCGATATTGAACTGGTAGACCAGAACCCTATTGGTAAATCATCGCGGTCTAATCCCATTACATACATAAAAGCTTATGATGACATAAGAAATTTATTTGCTTCACGTCCGTTGGCTAAGAACCGTGGCTATAAACCCGGTTTCTTTTCATTCAATATTGAAGGCGGCCGATGTGAAACCTGCAAGGGAGATGGTAAAGTGAAAATTGAGATGCAGTTTATGGCAGATATCGAACTCACCTGTGAAGCCTGCAATGGGAAACGTTTTAAGGATGAAGTGCTGGATATCGAATACAACGGGAAAAATATAAGTGAAATCCTGGATATGTCAGTAAATGAGTCCATCGCTTTTTTTAAAGATGACAATGCACAGGCTGCCGAAAAACGCATTATTGAAAAACTAAAAACGTTGCAGGATGTAGGACTGGGGTATGTTAAACTGGGACAGCCTTCAAATACACTATCCGGTGGCGAAGCTCAACGGATTAAACTTGCTTTTTTTCTCTCCAGGGGATATACCGATAAACCATTGTTTTTTATTTTTGATGAACCCACTACAGGCTTGCATTTTCATGATATT
>JAIPAE010000090.1 GCA_021740245.1 Bacteroidales bacterium
CTCGGCATGATATGCCGCTACAATGGCAATTATGATTCCGCGCTGGTAAACTATACCAGGGCAATGAAGCTTTGGGATGAAAACCTAACCGCTGAAAATAACCTGAGCGTTCTGCTCAACAGGCCGAAAAAGAAAAGGAGCTTACTACGAAAATTGTTCCCGCCACCTAAAGAACAGAAAAAATAATCAAAAAAAAATCGTAACCGTGAAAAAATTAATTTTAGTACTATTTGTTTTAGTAACCGGATTTGGAAGCTTGCTGAAAGCCCAACAGCAAGAAGAAAAGAAGTTTGGAATATCATGGTCGGGATTTGTGAAAAATGACTTTTTCTATGATTCCCGCCAGACTATTAGCGCACGCGAAGGGCAATTTCTACTGTATCCTGCACCTGTGAATGAGGATTTTGACGGACAGGATATCAACGCACGGGGAAGCATCAATTTCCTGTCAATACAATCGAGGGTAACCGGCAGTATTACTGGTCCAGAGGCATTCGGTGCTAAGACTTCGGGCAAAATCGAAGGGGCATTTTTCGGGCACAGCAATCCTGATATCAACGGATTTCGCCTGCGCCATGCATTTGTAAAACTGGATTGGGGTAAAACACAACTGCTTACCGGACAATACTGGCATATGATGTTTGCGGAAAGTTGTTTCCCGGGCACCGTGTCTTTTAATACAGGCGTGCCGTTTCAGTATTTTTCCCGAAACCCGCAGATCAGATTGAGCCATCAGCTTCATAAGGCCGTAAGCCTTACAGTGGCAGCAGCTACACAGCGCGATTTTAGCAGCCCGGGTGGCTATAGCAGCCTTAGTAATTCCATGATACCGGATATGCACGCTCGTCTGAAAGTCAATATCACTCCGAAGCTCCTTTTTGGAGCTACTGCAGGATATAAGAAGATGATGCCACGTTTATCAACAACTAAAGGTTATCAGACTGATAAGGAGTTGGGTAGTGCAACAGCCAATGCTTTCCTTAGACTGGACATGGATAAGTTTACCGTCAAAATGCAGGGGATATATGCCCAGAATGCTTTCGACGGTTTGATGATTGGTGGGTTTGCCATTCAGGACATTACCGATACAGTGAAAGATTTCAGGGAATATACGCCGGTAAATACTTTCAGCACCTGGATAGATATGCATACTAACGGTAAGAAATTTAAGGTGGGACTGTTCGGCGGATATACCCAAAACCTGGGTACCACGGATAAAGTAAGCCAAAGTATATTTGATCCTCAGAATACTACAGGTTCCTTACTTTATGATGATTATGCACGTGGAACAAATATCAGTCATGTGTTCCGGGTTTCTCCCCGGGTTTTATTCAATAGCGGGAAGTTCAGGTTTGCGGCTGAGTGCGAATATACCGTAGCCGCCTACGCTGAAAAAGATGACAGTGGTAACCTGCAGTTGGAGGAGAAACTCAAAGTCACCGATTACCAGAACGTGCAAAATATCAGAGTTCTCCTGGCTACCTATTATTTCTTCTGATATTATTAAACGTAAAGCTTTTTCCTGTTCAGGCTCTAACCGGCTGTCATGACTGCTTTAGGTTTAGCAGAATCTCCCGGCGGGTTGTTGTGATGCTGGCATAACAGGGTTTCCACCCCCTCGCTGCTTTATAGCAAATGAAACACTCCGGTCTGTGTGATTGGCAATAAATCATTTAAAAAACATTTGGAATTTTAAACCGCTCTCGATTAGTAACCCTTTGCTGACAGCCGGTACGCAAGGGGTTACCAATTCTGCCTCAAACGGACTACCGAAGGAGTGGAGACCCTGGGGCGTGTACTTAAATAACGTCACAATGGTTAGCAAGGAGATATCTCAGCCTTCAAACCTCCACTCCGTTGTGGTTTTCATCCTTCGATGTGACAAAGTTGTTATGAGAATACGGATATGAATTTATCGGTTAAGCCTAAAACCAGCAACACCCTGGAAATATATCCGAATCCGGCTGGTTCATTTTTCAGAATCACCGGAAACTATTCTGAGGAAGCCCAAATAATGATATTTGACGCTACCGGGCGTTTGCAAAAAAATCAGGTAATGTAGAGAAACAGGTTGATGTTTCTGATTTGTCTGCTGGCGTGTATCTCATTAAGCTGATTGACGGAGATCAAATACATGTCAATCGCCTGGTTATTCAATAACTTATTGATCAATAAACTATCTGATAAATACCGATCGCCGGGAGCCGGATTTCCGGTTCCCGGAGATATTTGTTTATGCCTTGAAAAAAACTCACCAGCTTATCTTAGGTCGATAACCTCAACACCAGGATGTTCGGATTTATTGAACCGAAATGTGCTGTCTGGTAAACCGGAGTTGGTTTTGAATTCTTCTATGATGTATGTGTAGGTTGTTCCGTTTTTATCGTAAATTGATGAACTAATGAGTTGTTTTGAATTCTGGTCAATTCTAACCCTGACTTTGTAAAATGATTTCCCTTCTTGTGGGACAAGGTCAATAATGTCTATAGTGTGACCGGATACAATTTCTGTTCTAATATATTTCGAACGGTAATTCTCCTCCCAGTTGGTTAGAATTTTTAATGGATTGTTTTCATCATTTTCATCCGCAGATGCCACCTGAACTTCTTTTGATCCCGGGAGGTACGTCCAAATAGTTTCACCATCCGACATGATGATCTGTTTTTTCAGATCGATCTTGTATTTTTCTTTCTTCATCCATGCCTTACCGCTGTATTCTTCATGAATATCGTATTCATCATTGGTCATATTATAGGTAAATTCGATACGCACGTCATCATGATTTTCAAATTTTGCTCCTGCATTATTCAGGATGTCTTTTGATTTAGAATCATCGACCTGCGCATATCCTGCATAAGCAATAATCAATAATGCAACGGGCAGCCATGTTCTTTTTGTCTTCATAAATTATTTCTATATAACGTTAATTATCTTTCCGATTCCAAATATTGTTCCAAAGTTGTTTCATCGGGGATTTTCACTTCCCGGGCTTTACTACCTTCGAAAGGCCCGACAATTCCGGCAGCTTCCAGTTGGTCAATAATCCTTCCGGCACGGTTATAGCCCAGTTTAAGTTTTCTTTGCAACAATGATGTTGAACCATGCTGATGTTTAACTATCACTCTGGCTGCTTCCTCGAACAGGTCATCTCTTTCATCATCGCTAATTTCACCATTACCGCTACCGGTTTCATCTTTAACTTCGGGAAGAATAAAAGCACTTTCATAGGCGCGCTGAGAGCCAATGAAATCGCAGATGTCGTCTACTTCGGGAGTATCTACAAAAGCGCATTGCAATCTGAGCAGGTCATTACCTGTTGACAGTAGCATATCGCCACGGCCGATGAGCTGGTCTGCGCCCGAGGCATCCAGGATTGTCCGGCTGTCAACTTTAGATGTTACGCGGAATGCTATTCGTGCCGGGAAGTTGGCTTTGATCACGCCGGTGATGATATTGACCGAAGGCCGCTGTGTGGCGATGATCAGATGTATTCCCACTGCTCTGGCCAATTGCGCTAAACGAGCTATGGGACTCTCTACTTCTTTACCTGCCGTCATGATCAGGTCTGCAAACTCATCTACTATCAGTACAATATATGGAAGGTAGCGGTGACCTTCTTCCGGGTTTAATTTGCGGTCAACAAATTTCGTGTTGTATTCTTTTATATTTCTTACATGAGCATTCTTCAGCAATTCATAACGCTGGTCCATCTCTACCGTCAGCGAATTTAAGGTCTTAACCACCTTTTGCACATCCGTGATGATCGCTTCTTCGCTATCGGGGAGCTTAGCCAGGTAATGGCGTTCAATCTTTGAAAACAGGCTCAACTCCACTTTTTTGGGGTCTACCATCACAAACTTAAGCTGGGAAGGATGTTTTTTGTAAAGTAAAGAGGTTATGATCGCGTTCAATCCTACGGATTTTCCTTGCCCTGTAGCTCCGGCCATGAGCAGGTGTGGCATTTTTGACAGATCAAAAACATAGGATTCGTTGGATATGGTTTTGCCGATAGCTACCGGTAAAGCATATTTTGAATTTTTGAATTTTGACGACTGAATTACAGTACGCATGGATACCGTTTCAGGATTTTGGTTGGGAACTTCTATGCCGATAGTTCCTCTGCCCGGAATAGGTGCTATTATTCGGATTCCCAGTGCCGACAGGCTCAAAGCAATATCGTCTTCAAGATTCTTGATCTTTGAAATCCGTACTCCCGGAGCCGGAACAATCTCATATAGCGTAATTGTTGGTCCGATAGTGGCCTTTATCTTGCTGATCTCAATATTGTAGTTGTTTAGCGTATTTAATATCTTGTTTTTGTTCGTCTCCAGTTCTTCTTTTTCTACACTGATCATATCTGATCCGTGAACTTCAAGCAGGTCTGTGTCCGGGAATTGATAATCACGCAACTCCAGTGTGGGATCATAGGGTGTATCTAATTTGTAATGTTCTTTATTTTCCTCTTCTTCCTGGTTTCCGTTATTTTCATCAGCAGGTTGTTCTACTGTCATTTCAATATCACCGGAAGACGAAGGCTCTTGTAAGGGAGCTTCATGGCTTAGCTCTATTTCATTCTTTTGGCCAGTAGTTGTCTCATCCGGGTCATCCTGGTCTCCTTCGTTACGGGAGCGGCCTGTAATAAAATCTATCTGACCTTTAGTACTTGATTCATCCTCTGCTTCTGTATCTGGATCAGTTTCCACAGTATGCTGGTCTTCTGCCCGGGTAGTGTTCTTATCTGAAGTATCACCTGCTGCTTTCCTGCCAGGTATTTGCAAGAGATTTACCATAAAACGGAAACTCAACAACAAATATAAAATGAAGATGAAAAATAAAATAAAACCTGTTCCTACTTGCCCAAACATGCTGCTTAACCATTCACGACTTTGATATCCAAATGTGCCTCCTAAAATTAAAGCATCACCACTGCGAAAAATGAAACCTAATGTTGCAGATAACCAAATAATCAGAAAGATACAGTGACGATACAACTTTGCTTCAGGTAAAATGCGGATACCTGAAACCCATTTGACACCTGTCACAATAAACATCAGGACAAACATAAACGAAGGTATGCCAAACCATTTTGTGATGAATATATGGGAAAGTACAGCTCCCAGTTTGCCAATAATATTCTCTGTCCGAATACCAGTGTCCCCAAAGAAATCATCTATAGTGATTTGAAGATGACTAAAGTCACCCTTCCATGTAAATATATGAGAAACAAATGACAACAAAAGCAAAAATGATATCAGCAACAAAGTAAGACCGGCTACTTGTCGAGTACGTGTCCCCGGCTTTTTGATTTTGAATAATGGTTTCCTGCCGCTTTTTTTTGGTCGTTTAGCGGAGGACTTATTCCTGTTGTTTTCTTTTGATTTGTAGGTGTTTTTTTGTGTGTTGCTTTTTCTTCTCATTTGGCTGAATCTTGATTAGCAAAAGTAAAAAAAACAATGATGTTTTATACAGCTTTCTGCCAAAAATCTATTTTTATTGAAGATATTGACTTTCTGTTGAGTACAGTATAAAACGTTCTATAGCCAGGGCTTCGAAACATGTTCTAAACACTGTAAAAAAAGCGTATGAATACAAATATCCATACGCTTTAACGAACAGGGGCCAGGTTTACATGCCTCCGCCCATTTGCTTTAATTCTTCTTCTGTAAGCTTTTCATAATCCTCAGGGATGAGGAAATCAGTTTCTTTTAATCTGTTTTTTTCAATATTTGAAGCCGTAAACTGCATGGTCATTCCACCTTGTTTGATCTCATATTGAAGAACCATGCCGTCAATATCTTTCATATAAGGATTGTCAAAATTAATGGCTTTATTTCCGATCTTTGGAGTGTAATACATAGTAAGTTCTTCGGTTTCACCATAATCATTTTTATACTTTGCGACAATCTTTTTTGTTGAATAACCCGCGATCTCTTTTGTTTCTTCGGTTTTTTCAATACCTTCAATGTCTACTTTTGCGTTCTGTGCTTTTACTTTTTCTTCTGATTGTGTATAATATTTTTTCATTCCTCCACCGGCAACCAGAATGGTTTTGGTTTTAGCATTACCATCGATTAACTGTACAATTTCTGCCATACCCTGGTTCATGACCATTTTCATGTAATTATCTTTTACATATACTTTAGCCTGTTTTGGAAGTTGTGCTTTTTGAGCCGGCTCTAATTCTGCTTCAGGATAGCTGATCTTATAGGTGATTTCTCCCTGAAATCCTTTATCACTGCCACCCTGAAAAATACTGCAGGAAGAAATAACAAGCACAAGGCTTGTCAATAACAATAGATTTTTACTCTTCATCATATTTTCTTATTTTAAATTGTTTTATGCAAAAATATAGAAAAATACTCATCTTCCTGAATAATTCTGATAAAAAGATACTAAATTTTCTAAATATGATTTGAAACAGAACACTATGTCTGCGGCTTTCGACGCCTTGCATTTGACTTAAACTTATTACATGAAGAATACAGGTAAAATCAATTTAGCCTGTGAAATTCATATTGTAATTTGTAATTTTGATAACTGGTATGTAAATGAAAACATAAAATATAAATATTATAATATTTATGAGTTGTTTTGCTTTGTTCAATTGTTAAATAGTTGATATAAATAACCCCAAAATGTTATACTAATGTTAAATTAATTTACTATATAAAAAGATGCTATATATTTGAATGAAATTCAATCACTAAAAAATTTAAGTTATGAAAAAGAAATTACAAGCTGTATTATTAGCCCTGGCATTAGTCTTTGTATTTACTTCATGTGATAAAGATGATGATGACAACAATAATGATTCAGGACTGAATCCCAAACAAGAGCAGTGGGGATTTGCAATAAATTATACGGCAACCTGGTGTGGTCCTTGCGGAGATTGGGGTGCGCCTTTGATCAACGACCTTAATGCGGAAGGCAAAACTGTAGCTATTACAGCACATGCCAGTGGCGATCCGATGTATGACAGTGATCTTTATAACAGTTTTCAACAGGACCGTCCGGGTGGAGGAGGAATCCCTTCGTTTTGGGTTGGCGATACTAAAAGTGGTTCTTCTTCTGCGATAAGTGATTTACAAAATTTAAAATCGCAGACTGCAGTGGCCGGCATCGATCTGGATTTTAACATATCAGGTGGTTCTGCCAGCGTGGAAACCGCAGTAAAGTTTTTTGAGCAGGGAACCGGAGATTATTACCTGAGTGTTTTTGTGTTAGAAGATGGCATCGATGGTTCTTCTTCTGCAGGCCAATATGAGCAAAGCGGAACAAGTAACAGTTATCCTAATGATGATTATGAACATAACTATGTGTTACGAGCTTCTTCTGTGAATGGCCAGGCATATGGTGAGTTAATTGCAACTGACCCTGCTTCTGGTAAAACCGTTAACAACAGCTATGATATTCCCGTTGATGGACAGTGGACAAACAATGTCTATATCGCTGCTATTTTGTGGAATTATGAAAGCGGAGCTTCTCCGTCATATAAATTTATAAATGCTTATAAGTAGCAGGCGTTGAGTGCTTAATATTCAATGGTTATCCCCTGTTGAAATTTATCTGGTATTTCAACTCAGTTGATAAGAAAAAATCAACGGTGCAAGCAGGGTAAATTGTGAAATACGACGGCAGGGGCAAAGTCGTGCGCTGCAGGCTAATCGTGGGCTGCAGCCAACGAAGTAGACCATGTGCGACAGGCTAACAAAACGATGGAACCGGGCCATGATCCGCCGGTTGGCGGAAACAC
>JAIPAE010000091.1 GCA_021740245.1 Bacteroidales bacterium
AAACATCTACCTGCATTTTACCGGTATATTCCGGTAATTGAAGTTTGAAGCGTCCTTTAACGGGATTGGGATATATGTTCAGTTTGTTATTAATCATAGAGTTATCAGTTTGGACCACAATAATTTTTGAATACTCATATTGACCGTCGTAGTCTATTTGCTTGAGGCGGTAGTATAGCGTTTCTTCCGGCGCCTCAACATCCGTGAATTCATATTTCAGCACTTGATTACTATTTCCGGCGCCGTTTACTTCACCAATGGTGAAAAAGTCATGACCATTTTGGCTGCGTTGGATTTCAAAACGGTCGTTGTTTAGCTAGCTGGCCGTGGACCAGTGGAGCTCTACTATGCTTTTAGCTTTCCGCTCGCCGGTGAAGGAAAGTAAGTTGACGGGGAGTGGATCGTCACTATTCTCTTTAGTTAAGTAAGGATAACCATCATTGATAGAACTACTTATATCCCAATAGTCATTACTTGCACCATCATCGTTAGGATCATTCACAAAATCCCAGGCAGAAGTGAGCCCTGTTGTAGAGGTATTAGTAAAGGTAGTAACATCCTGCATTTGGGCGGTAGTTAAGCCAGTCACACCGTTGTCACTGTCATTACCGATCCCATTTATAGAACTATTGATGCTATTATTCCAGAGGTTATTCGTCAGGGTTGGGGCATCTGAAGAGAATTCAAACTCCCCGATTAAGCCACCAATATTTCCGGATGTATTAATCACCTCGCCGGAAAAATAGCAATTCTCTATACTTGGATTATCGGTTAGCTGGCCAACTAAGCCACCTACACCTCCATTACCACTATTATCTACCGATATGGTTCCAGTGGCATAAGAGTTTATAATTTGAGATGTACCACTATATGAACCGACCAAACCGCCGGCTTCGCCAGTAGGATTAGATGAATTAATCGTTACATCACCTGTAGTAAAGCATTGTTCAATTGTAATACCTTCTCTTACCCAACCTGCAAGCCCTCCAGTATTTCGACCTTCTGCGGTAACATTTCCGGTCACATAACAATTTGAAATGGTTCCCTTTGCATCTCCGATAAGGCCTCCGGTATCACTCCAGTCACTACTAATGCCGGCCGAAACAGTAGCAGAAGAATGTGAATTTGAAATACTGCCGTTTCCTCTTCCGACCATACTGCCACATGAAACTGATCCAGTAAGGGTGCCGCTGGTCTCACAATTATCAATTGATGAATTTGATCCATCGACTCGTCCACATAATATACTACTATATTGTTTTCCAGTAATATCAGCATTAGTAACAGCTAAATCATTAATCGCTACATTATCTCCAATCATACCAAATAAACCGATATTGTCAGTTGAAGACCTATTAATGAATAAATTGTCTATTGTGTAGCCGCTTCCGTTATATGAGCCGGAAAAATTGTTTGTACTATTCCCAATCGGCGAAAATCCATCCGTAGGACCGGCAGAGCCACTGTTGTTCCAGTCCACCTGGGTTTCGTCAGCATTGAATGCTATATCTGCGGTTTGGATGAAATAAGCGCTCCAATCAGCAGAGGTGTTGGAAAGTTCAATCAGGTCAGCGGTTGTGGCGATCTGGTAAGGATCGCCGGAAATACCACTGCCTCCGGAGTAAGTGCCACTTAAAGGACAGTCGGCAACCCAATCACTATTATCCATATTCTCAAGCGTTCCATTATTGCTATTGCTGCTGTGATCCATTAGGGAAGTTCCAATGCCTTCATTCATATTATAATAGGCTACAAGATTACTTTCGGACCCCGTGAGCTCTATATTCATATTATTTTGAATTTCGCTTTGTGATCGGACATCATCCCAAATACGAAGCTCATCCATTCGCATGTCCGCAAATTTTGTGTTTCCACCTCTGGATCCTAAATACGAACTAAGAGTTGCATTACCAGGAGCGTTATATTCATTAACTTCAATTAATAAAGCTCCGTCCATATATAATGTTAATTTATTTGAACTATTATTAAAAACTCCGGCAAAATGATGCCAGGTTCCATCGGTCCAGTTATGCCCCGTTAATTCAGCTCCGTCTGCACTACTCCGTCCGTGAAAATTGACCTTTATTTGATCTTGCTGATCAGATGTCATTTGATAAGTGCCAATCTCCCATTCACCATATTCAAATAAAATAACTTCAGTATTATGTGTTTGAGAAGATTTAACCCAAAGTTCCACAGTAAAACTTGAGTTGTACATATTCAGAGAAGCATCCTGTGTAATCTCCACATAATCATTCATGCCATCAAAATCTAATGCAAAATTTTGAGCATAAATTAACTCCAAACTAAAAAGGAGTGTTAGCAATAGAAAAGTAACCTTTTTCATAATTCCTGTTTTTCAAAATTACCTTACAAAACTGCAATAATCTTCTACATAATTTCAACCCTAACACTTACGCAACTCCAATTAAAACCCTTATATTCTGCATTTTGCACCACTCATATAGTACTCACGCCATGTTAAAAACGCTATATTTCAGCTTTTTTTCGGCCATAATAAACAAGAACTAAAAAAGACTTTTTTTAACTAAAATTCCATTTTTGGGAAATTTATTAATAAGAAGCAAACATCACAGGTAGGCTGTTCAAAAATTCCGGTAATAATGAAGATTTTCCTGAACAGAGAAAGAGAAGAATTATCAATACTGTAATATGCTCACAATCGATACCATGCAATTTCTATAGTTGGTGCAAATAAGTGACCAGGTTAATATCTTTATCAATTTTTAACTTGTTCCTGATCCGGTATCTGAGATTTTCCACTGTCCTGAGGCTCCTGTTCGTCATTTGGGCAATTTCTTTCGAGGTCAGGTTTAAATATAACAACATGCAAATTCGTAATTCAGCCTGGGTTAAATCCGGACAATCATTGATAAGTTTATTTATAAAAGGCTTGTTCAGTTCTTTGAAACGCCTGTCAAAATCCTGCCACACCTGTTCATCATTGATCTTTTGGTTCAACAGTTCAAGAATATTCTCCAATTCAGTGTGTGTCTGTTTTTTAACGGTTGGTTTTAATGCTTTTATACGATCACTTATTTCCTGTGAAAAATCTTTTAACTGAGCAACATGCAGACTACTGGCTATAAGTTCATTATTTTGCAATTCCAGCTCTTTTTGGGCTTTTTCCTTTTCTTTACTCGCCAGCATGGCTTTTTGCGCTAAAATCTTGCGCTTTTGATAATTCCAGATTAATACACCTGCGAGTATTAATATCAGAAATATGGCAACTATAATTATAATCGTATTTTTTAATTGCTCTTGTTTTCGTTCTTTTTGAAGACGAAGTATATCCGCTTCTTTTTTCTGGGTTTCGTATTTGGTCTCCAGCTCCATTAATTCTTTGTGTTTCTTATTCTTATAAACACTATCCTGATAGGCATTCAACATTCTCATTATTTGATAAGCAGCTTTATAGTTATTCAGTCTTTCATAAGATTTAGCTAACGTATTGTATAAAATATCCTGATCGGGAAAATTATAGTTCTCGGCTAATTTTTTACTTTTCGTCAGAAAATTAATAGCTTTTTCATATAAATTAGCATCATAATACCATTGTCCCAGATTCACATAATTTACATACTGACCGTAGATTAAGTTATTTGATTGCGCAATTTCCAATGATTTGCGGTACATTTTTTCCGCTTTCAGAGAATCACCCTTTTCACTCAGGACATTTCCCATATTAAGGGCATTTTGAGCTAACAATTGCTTATCGTTCAGTTCGTTAGCAATCTCATTTGATTTATGGTAATAATACAAAGCAGAGTCAAACTGCTCAATTCGCTTAAATGAAACGCCCAAATTGGCATACGCTGCCGCCAAATTATTTCTCTCACTGAGTTTCTTGTATGCTTTTATTGCATTAAGATAATTTTTGATTGTTCTTTTCTCATATCCAAGTTCTGAATTGATAAAAGCAATATTTTCATAAGAAGCTCCCAGATTCAGGTATTTTTCTGTGTTTTCAAGCAATTGTATAGCTTTATAATAGGTCTTTAACGCTTCCTCTCTTTGACCATCTGCGTCCAGTGCAGAGCCGTAGCTGGATAAAACCATGCCCAGGTTTGTTGAATCTTCTTTTTTACTATAATATTCAATTAATTGCTCATACAGAACTTTAGCCGTATCATAACGTTCTACTTTGTTATAAAAATAGGCCAGTTCAAATATTTGCCTGTATTTATCTTTCTGGCTATCTGCAAGATTAACAGCTTTTTTAAAGGCCTTTTCTGCCTTGCTTTTCATTCCTGAACGCTCATACAATTTTGCTAACCGATTATATACAATTTGCTTTTGCTCTTGATCACCTGTATCTTCCAGAACAGATAACAAAAATGTTATCGCTGTATCCCTGCTGATCTTTTCCAGGCTATCCGTTTTTGATAATAATATTTTGTGGGATACCTGTTGATTTTTACCGGCAGCGCTCGCATGGTTCGCCATAAACACGCAAATAGTTAACAGGCTTAAAACAACAAAAGATTTCATTAATCTCATTTTAGTTGGGTTGTGATTATGTATTCCGAAAAATCAAAAATAATAAATACATCATAACTATCAGGAGAAAGATTCAAGTTCCTTTTTAACCTGCATATCACTGCTCAAAAACCAGTCTCCAAAATAATATGCTAATCCACGATTTATTTTAACTTTGCTTGATAGAAACTAAGCAAAATAACCATTTAAACAGCAGTTAAATGACAGAATTATTTCTAGTATTTTCAACATTAGCAGGGATCATTGCGGGCTATATTCTGGGATTACACCTCAAGCGAACTTCCTCCGTGAAAAAGGAAAAATATGACAGAATTTCCGAAGAGCTACAGAAATACCGGTTTGAAAACGAAAGCCTGCATGAAAAGTTGCAGCAAAAAGAACAGGATTTCAAGGATTTACAAGCTACTTATAACGAATTGAATGAGAAAAACTCCGGGTTGAAGGCTCAATTATCATCTATGGAAACGCGTCTGGAAAATTTTAGTCAGCAACTGGAAAATACTAAAAATGAACGGGAAGCAATTAAGAAAGATCATCAAACCGCCGGAGAGCAAATACAGGAACTGAATAATCAAAAATCGCAACTGCAGGCTCAATTAAAATCTACTCAACAGCAAGTTACGGATTTAAAAGAGAAAAATGAAGAACTGAATGAGCAGTACAAAAGCGATCAACAAGCTTTGCGTAAAGCTCATGAAGACATCACTTATTACAAAGAGCGCAATGAAAATCTTAAAGACCGTTTGGATACTCAGAAAAAAGAACTGGAAGATCTTGGCAAACAATTCAAAGATCAATTCAAAGTATTAGCTGACAATATCCTGGAGGAAAAAACAAAAAAATTCACTGAACAAAATAAAGAAGGGCTGAAAAATATTTTAGACCCGCTTGGCAAAAACATCGAGGACTTCCGAAAAAAGGTGGAAGAAACCTATGATAAGGAATCCAAAGAACGCTTTTCGCTTAACGATCGTATCAAGGAGCTGATGGAGCTGAATAATAAGATCAGTGAAGAGGCCAGCAACCTGACCAATGCCTTGAAGTCAGACACCAAAAAGCAAGGCAACTGGGGCGAGATGATACTGGAAACCATACTGGAGAATTCCGGTTTACGGAAAAATGAAGAATATTTTGTACAGACTACTATGCGCACGGAGGAAGGAAAAACCATCAAAGATGATCAGGGCCATCGGATGCAACCGGATGTAATCATCAAATATCCGGACAAGCGAAATGTGATTATCGACTCCAAGGTATCACTAGTAGCTTACGAACGTTATGTAAATGCCACAGACGCCACACAGCAGGGAAATGCCTTAAAGGAGCACATTCGCTCCCTCCGTAGTCATGTGGATAACCTCAGCAGCAAGAACTATCAGAATTACACCGAATCACTGGACTTTGTCATGCTGTTCATTCCCATTGAGCCGGCTTATCTGGTGGCTATCAGAGAAGATGACCAACTTTGGAATTATGCCTATAACAAACGTATACTGCTAATCAGTCCAACCAACCTGATTGCAGCCCTTAAGCTGCTGGAAGACCTGTGGAAACGTGAATACCAGAACCAGAACGCTATGGATATCGCCGAGCGTGGTGGAAAGCTTTATGATAAGTTCTATAACTTTGTTAGCAGCCTGGAAAACATCGGGAAACATATTGATGCTACCAACAAAAGTTACGACCAGGCTATGAAACAGTTAAGCACCGGTTCCGGTAATCTTATACGGCAGGTGGAAGAGCTGAACAAACTGGGTGTGAAAACGCAAAAACAGCTACCTAACAAGCTGTTTGATCAGGAATAAACAATCTAGAAATCTGAATTTCTATTCTTCTTCATACCATAAATAAGTCTTATTTTTGCCAGATGAACCGAGCATGATTGCTTTAAACACATACGAGAATGACTAAAGTTAAGCTATTGCATGCGAGCTCCATCGTACCTATTTAATAAAATTTAGACAGATGAACCGAGCATGATCCGCCTAAGGCGGAACACACACGCGGATGATTAAATGGCGTAATGAGTAATGCGATGATGCGATGATGTGATGATGCGAAAGGGCGAACGAAGCGACTAAAGCGACTTAAGCGACTTAAGCGAACGAAGAGACGAAGAGGCGAAGAGACTGAGAGACTGAGAGAAACAACGAACAAACACAGAACACAGAACACCGAACAATAATTTAAACAGATGAAACGAACATGAATTTTAGCATTCTAAAATACACACACGACAATGATTAAAATTCATCGTGAGTTCCATCTGACCGCTAAAATCAAAATTATAAACAGATGAAACCGGAATTATTAATGCCAGCAGGTAATCCCGAAGCTTTCCACGCTGCCCTGGAAGGCGGTGCGGATGCTGTTTATGTTGGCATGAAAGAATTCAATGCACGGGGCAGAGCTATTAACTTTCATCCTTATCAATTATCCTCCATCATAAAGATCGCTCATGATAACAACATACGCGTTTACGTCACCTTAAACACACTTATAAAAAACAAGGAATTACCCAAATTAATTGACAATCTTCACATTTTGGAGCAAATTGCTCCGGATGCAGTCATCATCCAGGACTGGGGTGTTTACTATTTCATCAAAAAACATTTTAAATCGCTCACCGTCCATGCCAGCACACAGATGGGGAACCATAATTCCCTGGGTTCTGTTTACAGCTATAAAATGAATATAGAACGTATCATCCTTGCCCGGGAACTGACAATGAGCGAGCTGGAGCATATCAGCAAAAAATCGAAAACTGAGCTGGAAATTTTTGTACATGGCGCATTATGTTACTCTTTTTCAGGTATGTGCCTCTTTAGTTCATACCTGGGCGGGCAAAGCGCCAACAGAGGATTGTGCAAGCAACCCTGTCGCCGCTCATACCAAACAGATAAAGAAAATGGTTATGTTTTCAACCTGAAAGATAATCA
>JAIPAE010000015.1 GCA_021740245.1 Bacteroidales bacterium
GTGATATCCGGGGCTAACGGTGAGTTCTTAAGACACGAACAAAAAAACGCCGGAGTAAAGGTCTTACTCCGGCGTTGATATTTATCTTCAAGTTATTCTATAATTTCTGAATTTCCTGAACGATCTCCAGTCCGCGATGGATGGCTTTTTCGTTATCAGGGATCATATGGTGATAACGCTTCGGCAGTGATTTTTTCAGACCTAAGACCACATCATCCATATGCACCAGGTCTTTTACTTTAAGATAAGCACCCAGTACGATCATGTTAAAGACTTTTGCCATACCGATCTTCGAAGCTTCATCTGTAGCATCAACACGATAAATATTGATATCTTTTCGTTCCGGATGACGCCTAATACCGTTACCGTCATAAAGCATTAGTCCACCAGGCTTGATCTCGTTTTCGAATTTATCCATCGATTGCTGGTTCAGGATGATACCCGTATCAAAGGTGCTCAGGATAGGCGAAGATATCCGTTCATCACTGATGATCACCGTTACGTTGGCAGTACCGCCACGCATTTCCGGGCCGTAGGAGGGCATCCAGGATACTTCCTTGTCCTGCATCATGGCAGAATAGGCAAGAATCTTGCCCATGGAAAGTACGCCTTGTCCACCAAAACCGGCTATGATTATTTCTTCAGTCATTGTTTCGATTTTTTTGGTTTAACGTCGATTATTTTTCCTCAGGCACTTTAATGTCACCCAATGGATAAAAGGGGAACATATTATTCTCCATCCACTCATTGGCCTTGGTCGGGGTCATTTTCCAGCCGGAGTTACAGTTAGATACGATTTCCACAAACTGTGTTCCTTTTTTCTCTTGTTGATACTGGAAAGCCTTTTTCAATGCTTTTTTAGCCTTTCTGACTTTGCCTGGTTTGTGAACAGCCTGACGGGTAACGTAATAGGTTCCCGGGAGCTGAGCGACCAGCTCGGTCATCTTCAATGGGTTTCCCATCATCTTAAGATCACGACCGTATGGTGATGTGGAGGACTTCATGCCTTCCAGTGTGGTTGGTGCCATCTGACCTCCTGTCATGCCGTAAATACCGTTATTTACAAATACGATCACGATATTTTCACCACGGTTACAGGCATGTATTGTTTCTGCTGTTCCGATGGCTGCAAGGTCGCCGTCACCCTGATATGTGAATACTGCATGATCAGGATACAGACGCGCAATGGCCGTAGCTAATGCAGGTGCACGACCGTGTGCCGCTTCCTGAAAGTCTACATTAAAATAATCATACGCCAAAACAGAACAACCTACTGGAGCTATGCCAATTGTTTTATGCTGTATGTCAAGCTCTTCGATGATTTCGGCAACCAGACGATGCGCTGTACCGTGTCCACAACCCGGACAATAGTGCAGCACCTTGTCGGTCATTACCTTGCTTTTCTGATATACTAAATTTTCAGGTTTTTTGATATCTTCCATGATTAACCTCCTATGAAATTTTTTTGTACCGCTTCCACAATTTCATTAGCTGAAGGGATAATACCTCCCAGCCGGCCAAAATGTTCTGCAGGTACTTTTCCGTTTACAGCCAGCCTGACATCTTCTATCATCTGTCCGGCACTCATTTCTACTGAGAGTATACCTTTCACCTGTCCGGCCATCTCATGTAGTTTCTTTACAGGGAAGGGGAACAATGTGATGGGGCGTAACAGGCCCAGCTTAATACCGTTTTCACGCGCCTGTCTTACGGCTTTTTGAGCTATTCTGGAGCTGGTCCCGTATGCAACGAGTAAAAATTCCGCATCTTCACACATAATTTCTTCATAGCGTACTTCTTTTTCTTCCAGCTCCCGGTATTTGGCTTGTATTTTGTGATTTACTTTTTCTTGCTTGGCAGCATCCAGCTCTAACGAGGTGATCACATTGTGGTCTCGATCCGGACTTTTGCCATATGTTGCCCATGGGCATTGTTTGATAAGTTCTTCCATAGTACGGCGTGACTTTTCTTCAGTCAGTTCTACTTTTTCCATCATCTGTCCAATCGCTCCATCAGACAATATCATCGCCGGGTTTCTGTATTTAAATGCCAGGTCGAAACCAAGCTCAACAAAGTCATACATTTCCTGTACTGAAGAAGGTGCCAGTGTGATGAGTTTATAATCGCCGTGGCCACCACCTTTAACAGCCTGGAAATAATCGGACTGCCCGGGTTGGATAGTACCTAGTCCGGGGCCGCCGCGTACGACGTTTAATACTAAACAGGGCAGCTCTGCTCCTGCAATATAGGAAAGTCCTTCCTGCTTCAAACTGATACCAGGAGAAGATGAAGAGGTCATGGCCATTTTGCCGGCTCCGGCTGCTCCGTAAACCATGTTGATGGCAGCAATTTCACTCTCAGCCTGTAAAACAACCATGCCTGTGCGTTCATGTGGCTTTTCGGACATCAAATGCTCCATTACTTCACTCTGCGGTGTAATGGGATATCCGAAATATCCATCGGCCCCGGCACGAATTGCAGCCTCTGCCACAGCTTCGTTACCTTTCATTAATCGGAGTTCTTTTTTCATGCCTTAAGATATTTTTTGATTTTTTTTAACTGATTTTTTTCTTGTAAACGGTGATCACACCATCCGGACAAACAACAGCACAATTGGCACAGCCAATACACGCGTCATTTTGCTTAATGGCATAGTGAAATCCTTTCGCGTTTACTTCTTTTGACATCGTAATTGTGTCTGTCGGACATGCTGATAAACATACCTCGCAGCCCTTACAGCGCTCTATATCAACTACTATGTCGCCTTTTGCTTTAGCCATATCACTAAATCTCTTTATATGATTATTACTACTTTATTAGGTGTATTTACACAGCACGAAAGTAGCAAAAAAATCCGGATTTTATCTTTTACTCAGTATAAATTGCACAGATTTAGCTATAGCTATTGCTTTCATGGGTATTTTGTGTGATGCGATGTTGCGGATTGCGAATTACGGATTATGAATTACGGATTATGAATTACGAATTACGAATTATGAATTACGAATTTCCTTTGCGAATAAGAATATACGAAATCCGCGTTAATTGGTGTGTAATTATCGAACTTAATGTCAACCATATTTATGAATGGACAAAACTTGAACCTTAAACCTTGAACCTTAAACCTCGAACCTTAAACCTGATTCGTTCCGGACCAGGCTATAACTTTTCAAACACGCCGGTTCCGAATAGTGCGTAGTCATACTTCACCGGATCTTCCGGGTCGAATTTTTTTAGATTTTCCGTTACTTCTTCAACGGCTTTCCAGTCATTGATATTTCGGCTTAGTAACCCTAATTCCCGTGCAATGTGTGCTGAGTGAATGTCCAGCGGTAAATACAGAGCAGAAGGTGGTATCATTTTCCACAAACCAAAGTCCACACCAAATTCATCTTTTCTTACCATCCAACGTAAAAACATGTTCAAACGATTGGCCGTGCTCCCTTTTAACGGATCAGCAATATGTTTCTCCGTACGTTTTTCATGTGGCATGCTAAAAAATTCCTGTTTGAATTTTGATAAGGCCATTGCCATTCCATCTGATTTGACATATATGGTTTGGAAAAAACTACCTAATGTATCATGGTTTTTAAAAATATGTTGCAGTACTTTTACAAAATACCGGCAGTCGGTACTATTGAATGTGCGGTGTGCAAAATGATCAAAAACGGCCAGGTCCTTTTCTTCTGCTTGCTTTATGAATACAAAAGGCTGCATATCCATGCGTTCTAAAAGCTCTCTGGATTTCTTTATGATCGTGGCACGTTGCCCCCACGAAAAAACTGCTGAGAAAAAACCAGCAATTTCTATGTCTTGCTGATCATTAAACAAATGTGGAATTTGCACCGGGTCGTGTTTTATAAAGGATGATTGATTGTATTGCCTCACTTTGGCTTCCAGAAATTCTTTTAGTTCCTCTGTTTGCATTGGACAAAGATAGATAATCTGCAAAATAGCTCAGATATCAAATAGAGTGATATCCCTGTTTACTTTGTGTCAATTTGATTTTGTTTAATATTCTCAAATATCTCATACACCACCGGACATATTGCTGTATTTTTAATTGAAACATCCAGTGCCTGATAGAACTTTATGCGATCGGTTAATGGATAGTCACGACAGGAGCGGGGGCGATGGTTGTAGATGCTGCAATAGTTGTCTTTTCCCAGAAAAGGGCACGGCTGCTCCCGGAATACGTAATCATCATCTTCATCGAAGCTAAAATACTGTTCTATAAGCTTTGAGGGCTTTTTTTTCAGATGTTTTGCTATACGGTTAATATCCTGGTAAGTGATAATCGGGCTGATGGATTTACAACAATTGGCACATTCCAGGCAATCCGCTTCTTCAAACTTCCTGTGATGTAATTGATGCACGATATCATCCAGGTTGCGGGTATTCAGTTGTTTTAGTTTTTTTACCAGATTTTTGTTGGCCTTTTTTTGCCGTGCAGCCTTTTCTTTAAGTTGTTTTGCGCTGAAATCACGGGTAATCCGCCCCATCAGCTTTTTCCTCTTTGCTTTTTGATCTGTTCATAAGCAGCGCTGATCTTCTGAAATTTTTCTTTTGCTGCTTTTTGGACATCCTCACCAAGATGGCTTACCTTATCCGGATGATATTTTACGGCCATTTTGCGATATGCCTTTTTGACATCATCCATAGAGGCAGCAGGGTCAACTTCCAGAATTTTATAGGCACTGTCTGTTTCCTTAACAAACATTGCTTTGATGGAATTGAAATCAGTATTGCTGATTCCCATTCCTCTTGCTATCGTTTTTAAAAGACTGACTTCGGACTGAACAACTTCGCCATCGGATTGAGCAATACCAAAAAGATAATGCATGAGCTGAAGCCGGGAGGAGTAATCCATATTCATCCGTATCTGGGTGGATACATCATAAACCGGTACTTCCTGCTGCAGGATCTCACGCAGAATTTGTAATTGTTCCGTTGCTTGTTCCTTACCAAACTGCCGGATAAAAAACTGCTTTACATAATCCAGCTCGGAGCGTTTTACTTTATTATCCGCTTTCATAATAGCTGCTGTTAGCACCAATAAGCTCATACTAAAGTCTCCACGCCCTGTCCTGCGTCCTTGGCCTTGTTGTTGCGGATCACCCTGTACAACATAATCACCGCTTTGCATATTGTCATACATGGAACCAAATACAAATCCCAGTATTGCTCCTATCGGCCCCCCAAAAGCCCAGCCAAGGCCTCCTCCTATCCATTTGCCGTATTTTGCCATAATTCTCTGTTTTAAACAACAAAATTACGAAAATCATTTAAAACATTGTTCCGGATGTAGACAGAACTTCTAAATATAACCGGTAGTTTTAACAGTCCACTTTACTTTGTTTATAGAATCACGCAAATTTGCTTGTTGTGGGATGCGAATTACGAATTATGAATTATACGAGTTGAGGAGTGATGATGCGTTGATGCGACTTAGAGACATAGAGACGAAGAGAACTAAGAGACTTTAGCGAACGTAGCGACTTGAGCGACTTCGGCGATGATGCGTTTATGCGATGATCCCGACCGCAGGTCGGGTTCAATCACATTCTGCATTTATAGGCTAAAATAATTCATAGACTTTTTTTTATAATTCATTAATTTTTTTACTTTCGCCTTGATGAACTACCATTAATAAATCGTTTACTTTATGAATAAAATTCTTATCCTTGGAGCAGGAATGTCTTCATCAACATTGATCCGATACTTGCTGGATCATTCCTGTGAATATGACTGGAAAATTACAGTAGGTGATAAAGATGCTGAATTAGCTAATTCAAAGATCAATGGACATGAAAATGCTATAGCCGTTGAATTTGATATTTTTGATGAAGGAAGTCGCCGGAAGCTGATTGGCGAACACGATGTTGTGGTATCTATGCTACCTGCCCGCATGCATCCATTAGTAGCGAATGATTGCGTTATATTGAAGAAGCACATGGTGACAGCTTCATATGTTTCCAAAGAAGTAAAAGAACTGGATCAGAAAGCTCGCGAAAGTGGCATCGTCATGTTAAATGAATTAGGTGTTGATCCGGGTATCGACCATATGTCAGCCATGAAACTGGTTGATGATATTCGCAACAAAGGAGGAAAGATACTTTTATTTAAATCATCTACCGGTGGACTGATAGCTCCTGAATACGATACGAACCCATGGAATTACAAGTTTACATGGAACCCCCGAAATGTTGTGCTTGCAGGGCAGGGGACATCTATGTTTATCCGTAACGGGCGCTATAAATACATTCCGTATCACAAACTTTTTGGTCGTGTTGAGAAAACTACAGTTTTGGATTATGGCGAGTTTGAGGTTTATCCTAACCGCGATTCATTGAAATATCGTGAAATATATGGCTTACAGGATATCCCCACTATTTTCAGGGGGACTCTGCGCCGCCCGGGATTCTGTAAAGCGTGGGATATTTTTGTGCAACTGGGAATGACGGACGATAATTATCAAATGCAGGATGTAGAATCCATGACTTGGAGACAGTTTATCAATAGTTTTCTGCGTTATGAGCCAAAGACTAATGTGGAGGATAAACTGTGTGATTATTTGGGATTGGACCCTGATGGTGAGGTTATGCAAAAGCTGAAATGGCTTGGTATATTTGATGATAAGCCCGTGGGCTTGAATACAGGTTCTCCGGCTCAGATACTTCAAAAGCTGTTGGAAGATAAATGGATGTTGGAACCCGGTGATAAGGATATGATTGCTATGCAACACAAAATAGAATATGAAATAGATGGCAAACGCAGGCTCATTACTTCTTCCATGGCAACCATCGGTCAGGATGCGCCGCATACGGCGATGTCTGTTACTGTCGGAACTCCTGTTGCTATTGCCGTTAAGCTTTTACTGGCCGGTAAGATCAATTTGAAAGGCGTTCATATTCCTATTAAACCGGAATTGTACAGCCCGATTTTAAAAGAACTGGAAGATGCCGGAATTCGTTTTGTAGATGAAGAAACAGAAGTAGAATAACAGCTACTGACATTCATATATTCCGATCAGCCGAATTTGTAATTCGACTGCTAAACATTGTCAAATACGAAAAGTAAAATGCGTATATAGTTACAAAATAAAGATGAATTACAAATTCAGCTTATCATTTATAAAAAGCTAAGCAAGCATCTTTCGTGATCCAAGATAAAAGATATATGCTGCTATGGCCATAAAGGTATGACTGATGTCATAATGGTTAAACCATTGGCTGATACCGGTCTCTGTCATATAGAATAATGCGCCTACTGCAGCAAAGGCAACTCCGTATAAAAAAAGTTTGCTTCCCTCATCTTTTGTCCGAAGCCAGGCATATCCCTGCAATCCAAGGACAACAAACATCAGTCCGTAACCGGAATGTATTTCAACGTAGCGGAAATTTAAAGTGGCAAGCGTAATGGCCATGAAAGTCAATAGTTCTATCATGTTGATAATCTTAAAGGTGCTTCCAATGGCTGGTTTAACTACAGGTCGTACTTGCTCGATGGCGGCTCGCTCTACAAACATTATTGACAGCATACTGGTTATCCACCCGGGAAGCTTCCAGGCGTATGCAGGTTCGTGCGATTGGAAAAATGGGATGGCTTCGATTATGTTATCTACCCATTGCGGATTACTCCAGGTGCTATCAAAGTGCCAGAGAAAAGCATGGCCGATTAAACCACCCGTCGCCGTAGCTATGAACATTAAAAAAAAATAAGACAGTAAATAACGCTTTAACTTACTGCGATGAGGAATCTGTAAAAGCTTAATAAATGCATATAAACAAACGGCAGCTACTAACAGATCAGTGATTACGGTGACTGGTTCATTTACCTGAAGTCCGAACAGATCTATAGCGGGTTGGGTTAAATCCATAGATTAAAATCGGTTTGATGAAAGCATTAAAATTGTACATTCATACAAAATTTCTATGCCTTTTGTTTTGGCTTTATCAATTAATTCTTCATTTTCTGCTCCCGGATTAAAAATGATGCGTTTGGGTGTGGAAGCCATTATATAAGGTATCCAGTTTTTCTGACGTTCGGCACGGAGATAAATAACAACAGTATGAACCGGTTCAGGATTTGTTTCATGGGTTATAATAGGTGTATTTTCCACATTTCCTTCACGGATACCGACAGGTCGTATGGAATGCCCTTTTTGTAGTAGTTTTTGACATACTTTATATGCCCTTTTGGATGGATCGGGACTTACGCCTAACACCATTGTTTTTTTCGATTCAAGCATATTAGAAGATTCCCTGGTTTAACATGAATATGGTGCAGGCTTTTAATGTTTCTATATCATTTTCTTTTGCACGTTTCTCCAGTTCTTCATTTTCTGTACCCGGATTAAAGATGATGCGCCGTGGCTTTAAAGCCAGAATAGAATCGTAGTACGTTTTTTGATTTGCTTTACCCAGATATAAAGTAATTGTATCTACATCCTTCAACTCTTCAGGTATTTGTCTTAAAATCTCGATACTTTGAACAATACCCTGACGGTTTCCGACTGCAGTAACTGTGTGGCCATATTCCAGTAATGTTTTTAAAGCAATATTGGAATAACGGTATGTTTTTAAACTGGCTCCCAGCACTAAAACATGCTCTTTCATTGATTATGATTTTTTTTACAAAGATAATACATCGGATTAAACACATATTGAATTGTTTGAACAAAACACAACTGACAAAAAGACAGTAAGTTAAATCCAATGAATGACATTAAGGCAGGGGTTGCTTTATTTTTTTGGCTGGCAGATTCTTTGCAGCAGGGAATGTAAAAAAGATAATAATAATGGACATAAATAAACTAACAATAAAATCGCAACAGGCACTTAATAAAGCCGGGGAAATAGCCGGGGCTAATGATCATCAGGCTATTGAAAATGCCCACTTGTTGAAAGCATTGTTTTCGGAAGACCAAAGCATGATCACATTTCTTTTAAAAAAAACTGGTGTGAATGATGAAAACATCCGGAAAGCTCTGGACAAGGTCATTGAATCTTTGCCGAAAGTTTCAGGTGGTGAGCAGTATATTTCCCGGGATTTGAATAAGACACTTCAGAAAGCACAACAAATTGTAAGTAAGGGAGAAGATGAATATATTGCCCTTGAGCATTTATTACTGGCAATGCTTGAAGGGAATGATGATACGGCAGTGCTATTAAAGGACAGTGGTGTTTCCCGGAAAGACCTGGAAATGGCCATTGCGGATATGCGTAAAGGCTCAAAAGTCCAGAGCCAGACGGCGGAAGATACTTATCGTTCGCTGGATCGCTATGCCAACAATTTAAATGAAATGGCGCGTACCAATAAGCTGGACCCGGTCATTGGTCGCGATGACGAAATAAGACGTGTGTTGCAGATATTATCGCGCAGAACCAAGAATAATCCTGTATTAGTTGGTGAGGCCGGGGTTGGTAAAACAGCTATTGCTGAAGGCATTGCACACCGTATTATTGATGGTGATGTTCCGGAAAATTTGAAAAACAGGGTGATTTATTCCCTTGATATGGGTGCTTTGATCGCTGGTGCTAAATACAAAGGTGAGTTTGAGGAACGTTTGAAAAGTGTCGTGAAGGAAGTAATCGCTTCCGAAGGAGAAGTGATTCTGTTTATCGATGAGATACATACTTTGGTTGGAGCAGGAGCCAGCGGCCAGGGTGCAATGGATGCTGCGAATATTCTGAAACCTGCACTGGCCAGGGGCGAATTGAGAGCTGTAGGTGCTACAACACTGAAAGAATATCAAAAATACTTTGAACAGGATAAAGCCCTGGAGCGGAGGTTTCAGAAAGTTAATGTGGAAGAACCGGATGTGCAGGATGCTATTGCCATTCTGCGTGGTTTGAAAAACCGTTACGAATCACATCATCAGGTGCGTATTTTGGATGATGCGGTTATTTCTGCTGTTCAGCTTTCAGATCGGTACATTACCGACCGTCACCTACCGGATAAGGCTATTGACCTGATCGATGAAGCAGCTTCCAAATTGCGCCTTGAAATTAACTCTATCCCCGAAGAGCTGGACGAAGTGGAAAGGGAAATTCGACAGCTTGAAATTGCCAAAGAGGCGTTTAAGCGCGAAAAAAATACTGAAAAACTTAAAGAAGCTGAAGAAGAACTGGCTAACCTTATTGAGAAGAAAAATGAAGTTAAATCACAATGGCAAGCCGAGAAAAATCTGGTTGATAAAGTCCAACAGAAGAAAAAAGTTATAGAACAGCTTCAGCATGAAGCAAATGAAGCCGAACGTATAGGCGATTATGGCCGGGTTGCTGAATTAAGGTATGGTAAGATCAAGGAAACCGAAGAACAATTGAGAGATGCACAAAAAGAACTTCAGAAGATGCAAGCCAATGGCTCTATTATCAATGAAGAGGTTGGTTCGGATGAGATTGCTGATGTAGTTTCCCGATGGACCGGGATACCGGTAAGTAAGATGTTGCAAAGTGAAAGGGAAAAATTGTTGCAACTGGAAGAGGAGCTGCACAAGCGTGTTGTAGGACAGGATGAAGCTATTAATGCTGTTTCTGATGCAATACGCCGAAGCCGTGCAGGTTTGCAGGATCAAAGACGTCCCGTTGGATCATTTATCTTTCTGGGATCAACCGGTGTTGGTAAAACTGAATTGGCCAGGGCTTTAGCTGAATTTCTATTTGATGATGAAAACAATATGGTTCGTATCGATATGTCGGAATATCAAGAACGTCATGCTGTTTCACGATTGATAGGTGCACCACCCGGATATGTTGGCTATGAAGAATCAGGCCAACTGACCGAAGCTGTGCGCCGGAAACCTTATTCCGTCATTCTGCTCGATGAAATAGAAAAAGCACATTCGGACACCTTTAATATCTTGCTGCAGGTTCTGGAAGATGGACAATTGACAGATAACAAAGGCCGTAAAGCTGATTTTAAAAATGCAATTGTTATCATGACCTCTAATATCGGTTCACACCTGATTATGGAAAACCTTCAGGGCTTGAATGAGGAAAACCGGGAAAAAGTGCTCGTGGATACACAGGCGCAGGTTTTTGAATATCTCAGGAAATCCATAAAACCAGAGTTCCTGAACCGAATTGATGATATTATCATGTTTACACCACTTACTCAAAGTCAAATTTATGACATTGTCCGATTGCAAACGGATATTGTGAAAAATATGCTCAAAGTTAATAATATTGACCTTGAAATTACTGAAGAGGCAGTGAAGTTGATCGGTGAGATGGGTTATGACCCGCAGTATGGAGCAAGACCGGTCAAACGCGTTGTGCAGCGAATGATGCTGAATGAACTGTCCCGGATGATACTTGCCAACAAAGTAGATAAAAACTATCCGGTTGTTATTGATGCAAAAGATGGAGAATTGATTTTTAAAAATCGTGATTAATTTATGAACTATATAAAATGTTAATTGTTTTTAAGGCAGTAGCGCCATAGTAGTTGCTGCCTTTTTATTTTTAAAAACCCAAATACAAAGTTATGGATATGAATAATTTAGCTGATAAAGCAGTAGAGCTTGTTCTGGTTTATGGGCCAAAGCTTTTGCTGGCAATCATTACCCTGATTATTGGTTTATGGTTGATCAGACTGTTTACCAAAAAATTAAGTAAGTCTTTTGAGAAACGTGAAGTTGATGCTTCAATCAGAAAGTTTTTATTGTCATTAATTGGAATTACACTGAAAATTATGCTGGTAATCAGTGTAGTAAGTATGGTAGGAGTACAGTTAACTTCATTCATTGCAATTTTAGGTGCAGCAGGTTTGGCTATTGGTATGGCCTTATCCGGAACTTTGCAGAATTTTGCAGGTGGTGTTGTTATCCTCTTGTTGAAACCTTTTAAGGTGGGTGAATTCATCGAAGCCCAGGGACATATGGGTACAGTGGAAGAAATACAGATATTCAATACGGTATTAAAAACCCCGGCTAATCAGGTTGTATTTATTCCCAACGGAGGACTGTCAACATCTTCTGTTATTAACTATTCCCGCGAAAACACACGGCGTATGGATCTTACATTTGGAATTTCTTATGCAGATGATATTGACAAGGCAAGAAAGATAATTCAAGAGGTTATACAGGATGATAAGCGTATTTTATCAGAACCTGCTGAACCCATGATCGCTGTACAAAACCTTAATGACAGCTCTGTAGATTTGCTGTTAAGGCTATGGCTTACCAATGAGGATTACTGGAACTTTTTTTGGGAAATAAGAGAAAAAGTGAAAAAAGCTTTTGATGAAAAGGGAATTTCAATACCTTTCCCACAAACCGATGTGCATGTTTTTCAACAAAATAACAATTAAAGATGAAACGAACATGAATTTTAGCATTCTAAAATACACACACGCGGATGATTAAATGGCGTAATGAGTAATGCGATGATGTGATGATGCGATGATGTGATGATGCGAGAGGGCGAACGAAGCGACTAAAGCGACTAAAGCGACTTAAGCGAACGAAGAGACGAAGAGGCGAAGAGACTGAGAGACTGAGAGACTGAGAGAAACAACAAACAAACACAGAACACCGAACAACGAACACCGAGCAATATTATAAACAGATGAAAAAAGTAACATTATTATTCGTTAGCTTATTAATAGTTTCTTTGACTTTCAGCCAGGAGGAAACTAAAAATGACACCGTTCAGGGCCCCTGGAAAACTGGTGCTAAAACATTACTGAATTTTAGCCAGGTGTCCTTAACCAATTGGGCGGCAGGAGGTGAAAACTCAATCTCCGGCAACTTTTTGGGAAATGTGTTTGCCAATTACAAAAAGGGAAACGCACAATGGGATAATAGCCTTGATGTATCTTATGGCCTTATGAGACAAGGGCAGGATGAACTAATTAAAACCGATGATAAACTGGAACTTACCTCGAAATATGGTCGAAAAGCTTTTATGAATAATAAAAACTGGTATTACAGTGCTATGTTTTCTTTTAGAACTCAGTTTGGGGAAGGATTCGATTATCCTAACGATTCAGTAAAGATATCTGATTTTATGTCTCCCGGCTATTTCATGCTGGCTATTGGTATGGATTATAATCCGAATGACTTTTTTTCGGCTTCTGCTTCTCCGATGACTGGAAAAGTGACGATTGTCAATGATCAAAAACTGGCTGATAAAGGTGCCTTTGGTGTAAAACCCGGTGAAAATTTAAGATATGAGTTTGGAGGATTCATTAAATTTATGTTTAAAAAGGAAATATGGGAAAATGTGGAGTTGAACACTAAACTGGAATTGTTTTCTAATTATTTCAATAATCCGCAAAATATTGATGTGAACTGGGAGATGCTTATCTCAATGAAAGTCAATGATTACCTTTCGGCATCACTCAATACTAACCTGATTTATGATGATGATGTGAATGTTCATATCGATGAAAATGATGATGGTATAGTTGATACTGTCGGACCCAGAACACAATTTAAGGAAATGCTTGGTATAGGCCTTACTTTCAGCTTTTAAAGTTAGTTGTTATAATCTTATCATAAAGCCTGTGCGAAATACCGGGTTGCTGTATGGTGTTTCAATAGTCTCATTTATATTGTATAGTAACATAAGGTAAGCATAGGCTTTTCTGCTGAACCATTGTTTGTATCCGGCTCCGAATAAAATATTTTCAGAGGTTATATGCGAAATATTTCTGGACATATCATACCCTTCGTAGCTCAGGTATTCAAGCTCACCATAGCCGTAAAAGCTGTCATAAATATCATGCTGTAAAAATAATCGCCCTCCTAACATACTGGTGGAATAATCCCGGTCATAACGCTGATCCCGAAAGTATTTGTAAGTCCCGCCAATACCGGCAGCAAAATGCTCCGTTATTCGGTAACCAACTTTCGGGCTTACTTCTACAAATGTAATAGTCCCGAACTGAAGACCCAGACCTCCGCCTACCAATACCCGGTCAGTTAATGCAGCTTTTTCTTTATTCGTCTGATTTAATTGCGCCGTTAGGCCCTGATAAACAAATAGCAATAAAATAAATATAACAGCCCTATGCATAAGAATTAGATTTATATTACAAGTTTTAACGCAATTATAAATGATTTTGTTTTACCAGGTCAATATTTTAGCTTTTGATATACAAATTCGATATAAATAAACTGATTCGCCAAAGAAGTATAGCCTTCCATCAGTAGAGTGATCACGTGGAATATTTTCATAACCTTCTATTATATATGTTCATACATGGAAAATATTTTTTCTTCGTGGGAAATGTTTTCTCCTTTGATCTCTTTGCTATAGACCATATCATAAACTAACTTCATTATTTCATGATGCTACTCTAATGCAACCATTAACTCAATTGCCCTTTTGCTTGTGGGTTGCTTTTTTTTCCTACATTCGACACCTGATTAATAATTTTTACAAATAAAGTAAGTTGGTTGATAAACTGTTTTTTTACACTAATCTTCTTTCGAATTTTTTATCGGATAAAAGGTTTTATTGCCTGTATTGTATAATCCTGGTATGTTAATCCGCTGATTTTTTCTTTTAGGAGATCAACCAATTGGTATGACTCTTTTAAGCAGTCCCATACTAATGAATTATTAGTTGGGTGAAGAAGGTTGGCTTCAACTACATAGCTGTCTTATATGATACTTTTAAGGTCTTCTATGCTTGCTACTATAGCCAGCTTGTTTAATTCAAACATTAATTTTTGCATGTGTGTCTGATTGATAATAACAAAAAAACCCGGTTAGTTTATAACCGGGCTATTCAAAACTAATGTTTGAATGTTATAAAGGAAAAATACCTGACCAGCAGGTTTTATTATAAGGCTTCCTTTAGTTTATCCACATAGTTGGTTTTTTCCCATGTAAAGAGTTCAACTTCTTTATGTTCATTATTTTTAAAAACAATTTTTTTTGCTGGTTGTCTCCCCATGTGTCCATATGCAGCAGTTTCTTCAAAAATTGGATTTTTAAGTCCGAATCTCTGGATAATAGCAAAAGGACGAAGGTCAAAAATGTCATTAACAATTTCAGATAATTCTGAGTCAGAATGTTTAACTTTTTTCCCTGCAGTTCGTACATAAATTCCTACTGGTTCAGCTACTCCAATAGCATATGCCAGTTGTACTTCTGCTTCGTCACAAATATCTGCAGCGACAAGGTTTTTGGCAATATGACGCGCTGCGTATGCTGCAGACCGATCTACTTTTGATGCATCTTTACCTGAAAAAGCACCACCTCCATGTGCTCCTCTACCGCCGTATGTGTCGACTATTATTTTACGGCCTGTAAGACCTGTATCTCCATGGGGGCCACCTATGACAAATTTTCCTGTGGGGTTTACAAATAAACGAAAATCTTTGTCGAAAAACTTTTGGATTTCCTTAGGATATTGTTCTTTAACTCTTGGTATAAGAATATTGATAATATCCGTTTCAATTTTACTCAGCATTTCTTTTTCTGCTTTTTCCGAAGCTTCTGCTGTATCATATTCTGGTTTGATAAATTCTTCATGCTGAGTTGAAACCACAATTGTATCTATTCTGAGGGGATTGCCATCATCATCATATTCTAATGTTACCTGTGATTTTGAATCTGGACATAAATAAGGCATTAATCCATCTTTGCGTCTTATTCGAGCTAATTCTGCCACTAATTTATGAGCAATATCTACCGGAAGTGGCATTAAATTTTCGGTTTGCTTTGAAGCGTATCCGAACATCATACCCTGGTCGCCCGCACCTTGATTTTCCGGGTCTTCACGTTCAACTCCCTGATTGATATCCGGTGATTGTTCCTGAATAGAAGTCAGGACGCCACAGGAATCAGCATCGAATTTGTATTCAGGTTTTGTATATCCAATTCTGCGAATTACATGTCGAGCGATTGTTTGAACGTCAACGTATGCATTGGTTTTAACTTCACCACCAACGATGCATAGGCCTGTAGTAACTAATGTTTCGCAGGCACATTTAGAATCTGGGTCCTGCTTTAAAAGTTCATCCAGAATTGCATCTGATATTTGGTCTGCAACTTTATCAGGATGGCCTTCTGATACTGATTCTGATGTGAAATAATATGACATTGTAATTATTTTTTTTTGATTAATATCTGTAATGTTCTGGTTTATGTGGTCCGTCTTGAGGAACACCAATATATTCTGCCTGGCTTTGGCTTAGCTTTGTCAGACTAACATTTAGATGTTTCAGGTGAGCTAAGGCCACTTCTTCATCTAATTTTTTAGGTAATCGATAAACTTTGTTTTCGTGTTTGTTTTTCCAAAGTTCAATTTGTGCAAGAACCTGATTCGCAAATGAATTGCTCATTACAAATGAAGAATGTCCTGTTGCACATCCAAGATTTACAAGACGTCCGCCGGCTAGCAATATTATGGAATGCCCATCAGGAAAGATATATTCATCTACCTGGGGTTTTATATTGCGTTTTTTGATATCACTGCGTTCTTCAAGTTTTTCTACCTGGATTTCATTATCAAAATGTCCAATGTTGCAAACAATGGATTTGTCTTTCATCTTCTCCATTTGCTCAACTGTAATGACTTCTTTATTTCCGGTAGCGGTAACATAGATGTCTCCATGTGGGAGTAATTGTTCCAGTGTTTTGACTTCGAAGCCTTCCATGGAAGCTTGCAAAGCACAGATGGGATCAGTTTCAGTAACTGAAACTTTAGCCCCGAATGCATTTAAGCCTTCAGCACAACCTTTGCCAACACCACCGAAACCGCAAACCACTGCACTTTTGCCTGCAATCATGATATCTGTTGCTCGTTTTAACCCATCAATTAAAGATTCACGATTACCGTAATTATTATCAAATTTTGATTTTGTAACAGAGTCATTTACGTTAATAGCTGGAAACAAAAGAGAGCCGTCGTTTTCACGGATGTATAATCTATTTACTCCGGTAGTTGTTTCTTCTGATGTTCCACGGATTTCTTTTACAGCTTTATGCCATTTCTGCTTATCATAACTTAAAATTTGTTTTAATTTACGAATTAAAGCTTGTTCGTCCCAGGCTTCAGCATCACGGTCAAGTATAGTTGGATTTTCTTCTGCTTCATAACCGTGAGTTACCATTAATGTAGCATCTCCTCCATCATCAACAATAATTGTTGGTCCTTTATCACCGGGAAATGATAATGCCTGAGCTGTGCACCACCAATATTCATCAAGTGTTTCTCCTTTCCAGGCAAATACTGGGACACCAGTGGTTGCGATGGCCGCAGCAGCTTCGTCCTGTGTGGAGTAGATATTGCAGCTCGCCCAGCGCACATCTGCTCCCAATGCTGTCAGCGTTTCAATCAAAACTGCAGTTTGCACTGTCATGTGGAGTGAACCTGTAATGCGCGCTCCTTTTAATGGTTGTTCTTTTCCATACTTTTTTCTTAATTCAATCATTCCCGGCATTTCATGTTCTGCCAGTTCAATTTGTTTGCGACCCTCATCGGCAAGCTTAATATCTTTTACCTTGTAGGCCATGTTGCTGTCAATCTTTTCTAAATCAATCATAATAGTGTATCTATTTTATTATTATTATTATTTTTTAAAATGAAAAATTCCCCAGGTTAAATTTCCTTCTTTACCACCATTAACCCAATTCTGGAGTCCTGTTTTCATATTTTGTATATATTGGTCGGAAACATGGTCTTTTATTTTATCCATGTTTTCTTCTGTTTCCCGCAATACTTTGGCGTAATGATTAGATAATTGTTCTGGCATTTCTTTGAAATCAATAAAATTTAAGCCATATTCAAGGGCTTTGGATTTGTAAAATTCCGGGCTACCCAATGAGGATAATTGAATGCGTTCATAAATTGGTTGAAGCACCTCTTTATTGCAGTTATAGGTTTGCATGGGGTCAGTAAAAACCATGTCACCACCTGGTTTTAATACCCGGGCAGCTTCTTTAATAGTTTGTTCCCGTTCTCCACTATGTAAAATAGCGTCCTGCGACCAAACTATATCAAATGTATTATCTTTAAAAGGAATATCTTCAAAACTTCCGTCAATTACATCAATTTTATCGTCAAGCCCTTGCTGTTTATTGAGTTTGCAACCATATTCATTTTCTACTTCACTGAGGTTTATTACTGTTACATGGCATCCGAATTTTTTTACCAGATGCCTGGCGCTGCCGGAAAAACCACCACCTAAATCAATGACTTTTGTGTTTTTGTTAATTTGTTCAGGGTAATTACTCATTTCATCAATAGTCCGACGACTGGCAAAAAAGATATCGTCTTCCAATGAGTCATATATCCCAAGATGCAAATCTTCACCGCCCCAGATCATGGAATAGAAATTTTGTGCATCTTTACTGTTGTAATAATTCCTGGCTGTTTCTACGACTTCTGAATAAGTTTTCTCAGTCATAAAATCCTTTCTGTTTTAATGGTTATTATTTATTAAAATCGAATAATCCGTTTCTATATGCTTCAACATAATTCATACAATAATCATCTTTCCCTATCAATGTTTCAGCAGCTACAATATTTGCCATCATACGTTGATCCATTGGGTTAAGTATTGCAGAATCTAGACCTTTAGTGATGGCCATGGACATAAAAACCTGGTTGGCAAATTGGCGCTTTGGGATTCCGTAGGAAATATTGGATAAACCACATATTGTGTGAACACCTTCATATTGTTCTGTTATGGCTTCAATCGTTTTCAAAAATTCATTACCAAGATGATTTCCTGAGCCTATTGGGTGAACCAAAGGATCGACATAAATATTTCCTGGCTTTACATTGTTTTGAACTAGACTATTGATGAGTTTATCTGCTATTTTTAGTCTGTCTTCCTTTGTATAAGGCATTCCTTCATCACTCATACAAAGCGCAATGATTTTTGCATCAGTGCCTTTCAAAATGGGTAGTATCGCATTGTATCGCTCAGATTCAAGTGAAATTGAATTGATCATCGGAGTGCCTTTATGTATTTTTAATGCTTCTTCTACAACTTTTGGATCCGGACTGTCAATGCAGCAAGGTGTATCAAGAGTTTCCTGTACTGTTTCAACCAACCAGTTCATATAATCGGTTTCTTTACCGACAAAGATACCGGCATTAACATCTATAAAATCTGCTCCATGCTCATGTTGTTCTTTAGCTACTTTTGCGATGACATCGCGATTTTTTTCTTTAATATCATCACGAATTTTTTTTCTGCTGGCATTGATTAGTTCGCCTACTATTCGCATAATTTTCTCCTATTTTAAAAAATGTGATTGTTTACTTTTTTCACCAGGATTTAAAATGACAAATTCCTTTTTTTTGTAAGGGCCATTAATGATTTTATTCAACAATACAGTAGACCCTTCTATTTCAATAAATTTTTTATTGAAAAATTGTGCATTTTCTATTGCTATATTTCTGTAATAATCAGAGTCTCCGGTGTGATTGTTGATAAATGCAATATATTTGTAATTTTTGATTTCAGTGTCCATAGCTTCTTTAGCCATGTCGTATCCGACTCGTTTCGTGTATTCGTTGTTTACCAGTCCTAACGGATCTTTCTGATTGATAATCCAGTTTCTTGTAAGATAATATGTACCTGGAAGTTCTTGAAACAGTTTATAATAGTGCATTATTCCGCCGAGATAAATACCAATACAATCATGTAATTTGGGAATAATTAAACATGTACCTGGTGCTTTTAAACCAACAGTGCCATTAGAGCACAGCCCATATCCCAAAACGATCATTTTAGTGTTGTGAGCAGCATTATTAATAGCTGTTTGCAATCGTTCTGTTAGTTTTTTAGGTTGCCTGTGTAGTGACTGTGGCATGAATTTTAGCTCAATATCATCCTGGCCGGAATGTAAATTTTCCAGTTCGGCCTTGATACTTCCACATGCTATTATGGTTTTTTTAATTTTTTTCATGAATTGATCGTTTCAACGTATTCAGAAATCTTTGGATTACCTGCTGATCGTGCTGTGAATCTTGTTAAGGAGCCTTCGACGTGCTTTTTAACCTCAGTATAAGGATCATTACTGCCGGCTTTTAGGGTTGCTTCCCTGGCTAATACATGAGCTTTAGCTTCAGCTGCTTCGCAAGCTTTTTCGTAGGTATCATAGTTTTCGGTTTGTGAATTGTATTTTAGTTGATAAGTGTAATGTTCTCCATCATCGCGGATGAAAACTATAGCTTCACGAGTTTCTGAAACTGAACCGGAAACGGCTCCAACTGCATTGGCAACTTCTGAATATTTTGGCAAATAACATTTTGTATTTATAAGACGTGCAGCGTCTTTCATAAAATGACGGGCAGGAGCTCCACTACCGATAATCGGAATTTTGCTGGTCATATCTAATGATAATAAATCACTATGGTGATACAAGATTTCTTTTAAAAGCCAACGCCCCCATTTTCCATCGATTCTTCCTGGCATATCTGACTTATTCGTTGCACTTCCTGCCATGAAGAGTAAAACTTCTTCGATAAGCCGGTCTTCAAGGGCATCAAAAACTTTTTCAATTAATTCTTTTGTGGAAAGATTGAATAATTTGCTAAAAGCTGTTGTTGCTATATCAGCAGCTTCTTTGTCCCATAAACTTATATTACCGTTTGAATGTAATAAGTCAGTACTGTTAAGGAAAGAACATTCCACAAAGCCTTGCCGGATTAGTTCATGCATCTTCAGATGTTCCGGATGGCAAACGTGAAATTTGTCTATTAACAACGAAAGTTGTTGTGGTTCTCTAATTTCTTCAATAATAGCTTTCTGTTGTTGATCTAATTGATTCAAGGAATGTTCATCCAGTGGTTGATGAAGGTGCCAGAATTCTAAATCATGCAGGCTTTTCAATTTTTGAAAGTTGTTTTTTTCCAACTCCTTTAAAGTTTCTTTGATATACGGATAATAACTGGATATTTGCGATAAAGCGCGCACTCTGTCAGGGCCGATAACTGGCTTCATAGTATTATTAGTTAACTCGATTCTGCTGTCACAACCCAGGCTGATCGTGCGAATACTGGCTGCTTCTACTGCTGTTTCCGTGTCTCCGACTTTTGCTCCTGACTCCGAAACAACAACTCGAGAATTTTCCACAAGGGCCATATCTGTCGTAGTACTACCCATATCGATTACCAATGACTTGTTGATATCAGAAGATAGAAATTTTCCCCCAATAGCACTTGCGGCAGGTCCCGACAATACACTCTCAACAGGTTTTTGCAAAGCTTCTTCATATGGCATAAGCGTCCCGTCTCCCCTTACTACCATTATTGGAGCTTCTATTTTTAATTCTTTTATAGAATAGCTGACAGATTGTAAAAAATCTTGCATAACAGGAACTAATGAGGCATTTATAGATGCTGTTGCAGCCCGTTTTACTGAATTTAGTTTCGTCGAAAGTTGATGTCCCATTACAACAGGTAAGCCAGATTCTTCAGAAATAATATCAAAGGCTTGTTTTTCATGAGTTGGATTAAGCGGACTAAAATACCCGGAAACAGCTACTGCATCAACTAAATCTTTTTTATCACTAATCCATTTTCTAACTGCAGCCTTATCTAATGGTTCGATCTGTGTCCCCTGGGCGTTATGCCCTCCTTTGATATAAGTTAAATCTGTTGTTGCAAAATCAGATTCTAATCCATAATTCTTAACTAGTGCAGGTTTATAACCGATCAACAACAAGGCAACCTTTCTGGCTTTTTCTTCAGCAATACTATTAGTGGCCAGAGTACTGGATATACCCACTAGTTTAATGTTACAATCAATCGGAATTGTTAGCTTTTGAAGAACTTTAATGACACCTTGCTTTAAATCCTTACGTGTAGTTAAACTCTTCGCTGCTGAAATTACTTCACGATTAGCGTAATCTAACAGTACACCATCCGTAAATGTTCCGCCTGTATCTATCCCTATAAGGTACCGATTCATGATAGTGTAATTTTTTTTTGATTATTTGCTAAAAATGGATTGTATTAAAATTGATATTTTTCAGGGTATCGTTTTAACCTGTATTAAGGCAGTGTAAAATTTAAATCAGAAGGAAGACACCAAAAGGTTTAGATTTTGAATGGATGTAGCTGTCGAAGTTGCCACAGGGTGATATTTCTTCTGAAACTATCGTATTTTCAAAAACTATTTATTCACGAGTCATGACTCCGGATCATTTTTTATTCTTACTTCAGCTTCCTGAAGGATTTTTTCAATTTCCTGATCAGCATTTTCGGGGACTTCATTGTTAGGACCTTCATAATTATCGATTAAATTTCTTGTTTTTTCAATAATCCGGTCTTTCATGGTTTTTTGCCCTTTTTCCTGCCAGCTTTCATAACTGTTGCGGTCCATCAGAGTTGGCTGCCAGTGTTTTCGGAACCATTTCATAGTGTGGTCTTCATATAAATAATGACCTCCTGAACCAACATTTTTAATGACATCTACAGCAAGAGTTTCTTCATTTACTTCTATTCCTGCTTCAATTATTCTGGCCATACCAATCAGCTCATCAGCCATAACTGCCTGGAAAATATCACCAGTCATTCCACTTTCTGTATATCCATTGTCGTGCACGAAATTTGCACCGCTCATCATTGCTGCATTAATGGAAAGTGCTGCTTCCATTGCAGATTGTATATCCATTTTTTTTGTATCAGTACATCCGGATTGAGAGTACATAGGGAGGCCACAATAGTGGACGACTTCCGTATGAGCAGCGCTAAGTAAGCTTAGCTCCGGGGCTCCATAAGAATAAATGGAGTTACGCATATCTAGGATTGACTGGACACCTCCAATAATAACACTGGTGCCGGGGGATATTAGCTGGGAAGCAATTACACCAACCATGGATTCGGAAAGTGCTACAACAAGCTGCCCTGCATGAGTTGCGGGTACAGTTCCACCACCAATGGCACAAGGGCTGTAAACCTGGGGTATTCTATTCTCCGCACAATACATGCATTTGTCAATAGCATGAAAATCACTTACAAGTGGCGAGATGGGTTCCCCATAAAAAATATAATTGGGTCTGTGTCTAAATTCTTCTTCACCACCAGCCATAGCAATCGCCATACGGTGAATATCTCTGCAGCCATTGCGTGTGAATGACCAGCTCATAATAGGTGTAGTAGTATTGCGAACCATATCAGCAAATTCATAGACATCAGCTAAACCATTAGAAACATCACTAATGGAACCTAATGATTGTACATAGCCCATATTGGGTAATGCATCGCATACTCGAGCTACGGTTGAAGCATCTTTTCTAATGTAGGGACGACGTTCCAGCGTATCAGGGTCTATAAAATTTGGAGGTGTTGGTCCCGGACCAAAATAACTGCGGTCTTTTTCAATTGTTATTTTTTTAGATTCATCTCCGTTCCATGGAAATACTTCCGTTACAGGAGGAACAGTTGCCAGTGCATTTGTAATTACTTCGGAAGGAAAAAATACTTTTATTCCATCAACCTTGCATCCGGCCTTTTTAAAAAGTTCTCTTGCTCCTTCGTGGTGTACATTTGCACCGGTATATTGTAATGTCCGCAGCATTCCATTATAAATTCTTTCTTTTTGATTATCAGAAAGAATTTGAAAATGTGGAGTTTGTTGTATACTGTAATTTGTTCTTGTACTCATGGTTAAATTTGTTTTAGGCATGACGCTTATCTGCATCGTCACAAATTTTCTTTAATTCTTGTTTAAGTTCTTGTGTCATCTGTTTGGGTTGATAATTGTCTAACAGGTCCTGAGTTCGTTCTTTAACTCTGTCACCCATTGTTTTAGATCCATTTGCAACCCAGGTTTCATAGTCGCTTCGGTCTTGTAGGTCAGGTAAATACCATTCTTTCCAATGATTAAATGTGTGATCTGTAGTTACATATTCTCCACCAGGGCCTTGCTTTTCAATCAGCTCAAGAGCAAGATGATCATCATCAGTGTTGATCCCTTTACCAAATTGCTTCACCAGACCCATCATTTCCTGATTTAGAACAAGACTTTCCAATGATGCATTGGTGCCATGATCAATATATCCAACATCATGAATCAGATTGGCTCCTGAGAGATATGAGTAGAACAAACTCGTCATTTGCTCAGCGGCAGCTTGTTCATCAAGGATTTTGGAATCAGAACAGCCTCCGGTACTAAACATAATCAGGTTGAGCCATTTTGAAATATCTGTATTAGCGGCAGAAGCCAGAGATAATTCAGGCGCACCATATGAATATGTTGACATTTTCATATCAAGCAATGTGGTTACACCGCCCATTATTAAAGGCATACCCGGGTTTTTAAGATGGCAAAGTACAGAGGCAAGTAGTGTTTCAGCCAGTGATTGTACAAGCATTCCGGCCATAGTTGCCGGTGCTGTTGCTCCAGAACTTGGACAGGGAGTGTACATAGCCGGGATTTTCTTTTCTGCAGCAAATAGTAATTTTTCTACAGCAGTTCTGTCGTTTTTCAATGGCGAAATGGGTTCGATATAAGCTACAAATAAGGGATTGAGACGAAACTCCTCTTCTCCTCCCTGGATAAGGCATCCCATTTTCCATAAATCCTCGAGACCTTCACCATCAACACTTGTTACAACCATTGGCTTTGTATTGTTTTCAACCATTGCCATAAATTGGTGGCGGTCATATGTTTGCGGGTTTGGCGCGTCACCTACAATACCATGAGACATTAAAAAATCATAATGAGAGAGAGCATCAACTAATTTTCCAGCATTTTTTACATCTTGATATCGTGTTCTTCTGCGCTCTCCTGTTTCTCTATCGTAGGTAAATGGTAAGTCAGAGCCTGTACCAAAGGCAACAGTATCTTTTTGGAGTGATAATAGATTTTTTTTATCCCTTCCGCGGAGTGTTATTTTGCGAGGGTAAAAGTTTAATGCTTCTTCCACCATAAAAGGAGGAATTCTTACAGTATTTCCATTAACTACTGCATTGCTGTTTTTAAATAGAGTAAGCGCCTCTTCATGAAATATTTGCCCACCTGTTTGTTCAAGAACTTCCAGCGACGCAAAAAAAATCTGTTCAATTTGATCTTCTGAAAGTACTTTAAACTGTGTGCTTTTATTAATTTGTTGGTTAATTTTCATTTGAAAAGTTTTTAAGATTTTAGAGTCGGATATAGCAAAATTCCGAAAATAAATAGAATGTTAGCTATTGTTTTGAGCAAAATATTGTTTCGTTAACTCAACAGCAGAACCTGCGTTTGGAGCATATAAGTCGGCACCTATTTCATCAGCAAACTCTTTAGTTACTGGAGCACCACCGATTATTACAGCCATTTCATCTCGGATTCCTGATTCCTTCAGAGAATTTATTACTTCGCCCATACGTGGCATAGTCGTCGTTAGTAAGGCAGACATACCAAGAACATCAGGTTTGTGTTCAATGGCAGCATTTACAAATGCTTCATTGGGCTGGTCAATTCCAATATTTAGTACCTCATAACCAGCGCCTTCAAACATCATCCCTGCCAGATCCTTACCTATATCATGCAGGTCACCGGCTACGGTTCCAAGTACCATTTTTCCTGCACTACCCATATCGTCTTTGGATAGATGTGGTCTTAAAATGTCCATAGCCTTACTCATTGCTTTAGCAGAACGTAAAACTTCTGGCATAAACATATCCCCATTGCGCCAAAGTTGACCTACTTTATCCATACCCGGCAATAAACCTTTGTTTAATAATATTGCGGGTTCTGTGCCAGTTTCAATTGCCTGGTTAGTTTGTTCCTGTAATTGTTCTATTTGCCCTTTTGTAATTAATTCGCTTATTCTTTCAAAATCGATATTCATAATTTTTTATTTTTTATTTTTATTTATTATTTACGGTACATGCGGTGTAAAGCTTTCCTTATATTTTTCATTTAATTCTTCATGTCCTTTAGAAAGATTTTCATACAAGTCAACTGCTGCTCTGGAACGGTTCAACGTATAAAAGTGAATGCCTGGTGCACCGTTGTCAAGTAAATCAGAGCATTGTCGTATAGCCAGATCAAGCCCAATTTTGTAAACTTCCTTTGGTTTATCTTTATTTGGTTCCAGCTTTTCCTGAAACGACTTGGGAATAGATGCTCCGGAGATTTCAGAAAATTTCTTTATTTGTTTAAAGGAGTTAATTGGAATTATTCCTGGAATTATTCGGCATTTTATTCCTTTTTGCTCAGCCTTATTGACAAATTCCCAATAATACTTATTGTTAAAAAACATCTGAGTAATAAAAAAATCTGCTCCTGCATCAGCTTTTATTCTGAGATTTATTAGGTCCTCTTCCATACTTGGCGCTTCCTTATGTTTTTCAGGATAGGCACCGGCACCAATGCAAAAGTTATACCTTTCTCTAACAAAGCGAATAAGGTCACTGGCATAATCGATACCATCAGGGTTTGGTGGACACTTTTTCTTAATATCTGGCGGGTCTCCTCGTAACAACATCACATTTTCAATGCCCATATCTTGAAGTGTTCGCATATCATAGGCGATCTTCTCATGTGTGGCATTTACACAAGTATAATGTGCCATACAGTTAAAATCCAGGTTGTTGTGAAAAAGATCAACAACATCGAAAGAGTTGTCTCTTGATGAACCACCCGCCCCGTAGGTTACACTGACAAAAGAAGGCTGCAGTTTCATTAACTGGCCTGCGTTTATTCCAAATCTAATTGCATTATGCAAGTCTTTAGGCGGGAAAAATTCAAACGAGAATGTTTTTTTGTTTTTTTTGAAAACATCAGTAATCTTCATAAAAAATATTATGATTTTTAGGTTTATTTATTTGTATTGTAATTAAGAATAGGCCTGAACAATAATTCCACTTGTTCTGTGGATATGTTCTGGCGTTTTGCATAATCTTGAACCTGGTCTTTAGATATCTTGCCAAGATTGAAATATCTGGATTGAGGCAGAGAAAAATAAAAACCACAAACCGAGCTTGCAGGATGCATAGAATAGCTTTCAGTTAGTTTTATACCTATGTTTTTTTCGACATCCATCAAACTAAAAATTTCTTTTTTCAAACTGTGATCCGGGCAAGCGGGATATCCAGGTGATGGCCTGATTCCGCTGTAGTTTTGTTTCATTAATGTTTCATTATTTGACTGCTCTGCTTTACTGTATCCCCAGTATTTGCTTCTCACATCTTGATGTAGAAGCTCAGACATTGCTTCTGTCAAACGGTCTGCAATAAGACGGAACATTATACTGTTATAACTATCACCTTGTTGTTTGAATTTCTCGATATATTTTTCGCCTCCGAATCCGGCACTAGCTGCAAAGGTTCCGATATAATCTTTGGTGCCGGAATTAACAGGTGCAATGTAATCGCTTAACGAGAAAAAATAAGGGTTCGAATTATTGTTTTTTTGTTGACGCAGCATTGGTAGTGTTGTTCGGATATTTTGACGGTTTTCATTTGTAAATAACAGTATGTCATCACTTTTCCCGGCTGCCGGATAGATACCTAATATCGCTCTTGCCTCAAGTTTATCATGTTCAATTATATCAGCAAGCATCTCCTTGGCTTCTGCAAAAAGTCGCCTGGCCTCAGACCCTTTTTTATTTTGTTCTTCTAAAATCCTGGGAAATTTTCCCTTTAGACCCCAGGCATAAAAAAACATCTGCCAGTCAATGTGCGGTTCTATTTGTTTTAATTTATATCGGATAATTTTGTTCTGATTTAATAAATGTGGTTTTATGGGAGTATGTTTCTTGAAGTCAATTTGATAGGGTTGTTTACGGGCTTCATTTAATGATTTGTAATGAGCACTTTTACCAGCTTTGTTGTCATATTCTGTTTTTATCCAAAATTGTTTTTTTTGGATATCTTTTTTAAATTCTGTAGAATTATTACTAAAAAGTTGGTTTATCAAATGTGTACTTTGAGAGGCGTCTCCACCACGTAGTACCAGTCCCGAATAAACAGGGGCAATTATTACTGCTGTATGTATTTCTGATGTAGTTGCCCCACCCAGAATTAAAGGGACTCGAAATTTATTGGCTTCCATTTTTTCAGCTAATTCCTGCATATAATTAAGTGAAGGTGTTATCAACCCACTAACCCCTACAACATCGGGTTGGTGTTTTTTTATTGCGTTAATTATTGTGTCATTGCTAACCATGACTCCCAGGTCAATAATTTCGTAATTATTGCAGCTTAATACTAGTGCAAGAATGTTTTTACCTATGTCGTGAACATCGCCCTTAACTGTTGCAAGGAGGATTTTACCTTTAGCTTTTGCATTCTGTACTTTGTTTTCTTTTTCTATATAAGGCATTAAATAGTTAACAGCTTGTTTCATAGTGCGTGCTGTTTTAACCACTTGTGGTAAAAACATCTCACCTTTTTCAAATAGGTTGCCAACTACGGCCATCCCTTCCATTAAAGGTCCTTCGATAATATTTAGGGTATTCGTAAAAGTATCGCGCAATAAGTCAAGGTCATAAGTTAGATATCTTGTTTCTCCATGTATGACTGCCTTGATAATACGTTCCTCTGGATTGAGTTTTAGCCATTCACTTGTAGGTTTAGAATTTTTGTTTGTGGTTGTTGAGTATTTTTTACCTGCCTCTAACAGCTTTTCTGTTGCAGTGTTGTCCTTGTTTAGCAGAACATTTTCAACTCTATTTCTAAGTTCAATTGGAATTTCTTTGTATGGAGTAATTTTTGACGGGTTGATAATTGCGAAATCTAATCCTGCCTTTGCTGTTAAATGGACGAAGACAGAGTTCATGGCATCCCTTACTGCCGTATTCCCTCTGAAAGAAAATGAAACATTGCTTATTCCTCCGCTGACTTTGGCATGTGGTAGATTGTTTTTTATCCAACGGGTTGCTTTAATAAAGTCAACTGCATAATTGTTGTGTTCTTCAATACCGGTAGCTACTGTGAGTACATTTGGGTCAAATATGATGTTTTCAGGTGGGAAATTTATAGCTTCAGTAAGTAACTTATAGCTTCTTAAGCAAATTTGTTTTTTTCGTCCAAAGGTATCTGCTTGTCCGTTTTCGTCAAAAGCCATGACAACCACGGCAGCTCCATAATCTTTTAAAATTGCAGCATGCTGTAAAAATTCATTTTCACCTTCTTTCAGGCTGATTGAATTGATTATTGGTTTGCCGGTTACATTTTTTAAACCTTCATGAAGTATCGAAAAGTTTGAAGAATCTAACATTAATGGGCAAGAATTGATTTTAGGATCAGAAGCCAGTAACCGCAGAAATCTCACCATTGCTTTTTTACCATCTATCATGGCTTCATCCATGTTAATATTCAGCATTTGTGCGCCATTTTCAATTTGCTCTTTAGCAATCTCAAGGGCTTCTTCATATTTCTCTTCTTTAATAAGTCTGAGAAATTTCTTTGAACCCATTACATTAGTTCTTTCTCCAATTTTAATATATGATAAAGAATCAGAAACATTCAATTCATCCAGCCCACTAAGTATTGTTTTTATAACCTTTTGCGGTTTTTTGCGTGGTGAATATTTTTTTGCTGTTTTACTGATTTCTCTGATGTGTTCAGGTTTGCTTCCGCAACATCCACCAATAATATTTACGAGACCATTTTTGCAGTACGATTCAACTTCTTTTGCCATAGAATAAGGCGACTGTTCATATTCTCCTAATTCATTCGGAAGACCGGCATTAGGGTGTGCACTAAGGAAAAAGTGTGACTTATCTGCTAATTTTTTAAGTTGTATTTCAAGATGTTTCGCTCCAAATGCGCAATTCATTCCTAATATTGGCAGCGGAAGATCAGATATAGTAGAAAGAAAGGCTTCAATCGACTGTCCAGTTAACATTCTTCCCTTAGTGTCATTTATAGTAAAAGAAACCATAATAGGAAATTTGTGTCCAGTCGAATTCATTAATGTTTTTATAGCTTGTATGGCTGCTTTTGCATTAAGAGTATCAAAAATTGTTTCAATCAGAAAGATATCTACACCTCCATCCCATAATCCTTTAGCTTGCTCATAATAAGTTTCAAAAAGTTCATTAAATGTGACATCACGATATCCTGGGTCCTCTACACTTGGCGAGATAGAAGCCGATTTGTTCGTAGGTCCAATTACACCTGCGACAAACTTTTGTTGTGTGGTGGGTTGAAAGGAGTGTATTGCTTCTCTGGCTATTTCAGCGGCTTTTTTGTTAAGATCGTAAACATGGGTTTCTAACCCATAATCAGACATCGAGATAGCATTTGCATTAAATGTGTTTGTTTCTATAATATCAGCACCAGCAGTTAAGTATGCCTGGTGAATTTCTTTAATAATATCAGATTGAGTAAAGTTAAGCAGCTCATTGTTACCTTTTTGGTCAATTGCTTCCGTTTTAAAGCGCTCGCCTCTGTATTGATCTTCTGTAAGGTTATAGGTTTGTATCATTGTTCCCATTGCCCCATCCAATACTAAAATTTCTTTTTGTAACAGGTTTATCAACTTATTATATATCTGATCGTTCATTTCTCTAATAATATATTTTAATATTGAAAATATATTTAATTTATGTTTGATCTTTAATGTTTAATTAGTGCAAAAAATAATATTAATTGCATATTAAATATTTATTACTCTATAGATTGTGTTATTTTATATCCGGTGGTGATCTTAATTGCTTATTGTATTCATATAAAAACCAGTAAATAAGCATATAAAATCGTAAATAGCCTTTCGACCTTAAAATGTTCTGCAAGTATATTAATCTTAAATTACATAACAAAGTTTTATTGATGGTAATCATTAAATAATAAAATTAAGTCTATAAAGACCATAAAAACAATTGATTAAAATATTATTAGTTGTAAAAATATAAAAATATACAATAAATATAATAAATAATATATAAATAAATAAGAGCCATATAATATTGTTGAGTAGTAAGGGAGGGCAATTTTAAGAATGATTCTAAATTAGGTTAATTTTTGTAATTTGATATACGTCTTTATAAATAGGTAATACAAGGTATATTTTTGATTTAATTTGTTTTTTGTATGAAAAATATTTGTTTGGATTATTCCTTAAGTTGATTGTTGGTTTCTGTGGCTGCATGAAAAAAAATGCATTTTTGAAAATTATTAAAAACCACTGTAAAACAGTAATATAGAATAATATGTAAAAAATATAATTTAAAATATTTGTTTACTTATATTATTCAATATACATTTGCGCGCACTATTTTGAAATATAAAAGGACATCCTATTATGAGGTTATGGATTTATCCTTTGGAGATATTCCAAAAAGGGAAAAATTGATAACTATTTTTTATCGGGAAGCAATAAGAAAATTAGTTTCGTTTTAATTAAAAGCTGAGTTTTTTGATTGCTGATTTTTGAAAAGAATAAATAAGATTGGAATTATAGAAAATATAAAATATAAAAAAAAATCACATTTTTAAATAAATAATTATAGTTAATTATGTTAAAGAAAAATCTATTAAAATTAAACAGAACAAAAACTTTAAAATTTATTTTGCCAATTACATTAGTAATATTGGCATCTGTAACCAGGTTAATTCCACATCCTGGAAACTTTACACCAATAATCGCTATTGGGTTATATGGTGCCAGTAAATTCAGTAAAAACAAAATTTTTGCATTTATTGTGCCTTTGTTTGCTATGTTGCTTTCTGATGTCTTTATTAATAAGATTATGTTAGGTAATTGGACATTGCTATATGAAGGTGTACTTTTTAATTATGCTGCTATTATTGGTGTTGTTTTGATGAGTACCTTTATTTACAATAAAAAAGGATCATCTTTTCGAAAAACTTCAGTTTCTATTTTTTCAGGAAACTTTTTGTTTTACCTGATTTCAAATTTTGGAGTTTTTATGAGCTTTTCAATCTATCCTGGTACTTTTCAGGGCTTAGCTGCTGCTTATATAGCTGGCTTACCTTTTTTAATAAACCAGTTAGTTGCCACAATAGTTTGGAGTGGTGTGCTTTTTGGTGCTGATTATATGTTTGCAAAATATAGTTTTAAGAGTGAAAAGGCGATCGTATAATATAATTAAGAGTCTGTCCATAAAGTCATTTTTTAGTTCATGTTGTTGGGTTTCCAGGTCAGACCGTTATTTATGATTTTTTTTTCGAAGTATTTAAAATTAAGGAGTCATCGTAAAGGCGGATGGCTGGTTTAAAAATTGTAATTTCAAAATCGCTATAATTGTATTATTTGAATTCGGTTAAGTTACGAAAGATAAACACATAACATTTACGTTTGCAATGAGATAAAAAAAAGTTTCAATATTTGTGTAAAATTTCTTGTTAGTTCCGATAAAAAATATTTATCTTTGCACCCGCTTAAGGCGAAAAGTTCGTTGAGAATTCTGCAAAGAAAGACATAATTAGCGATAAATTGAAAAGGATTAGGGATAGATAAGATATAAATCGCAGTTTTAAAAGCTTTTAAAATAAAAAGTATTTTTTTTTCAAAAAAGTACTTGTTAAGAACAAAAAAGGTTTTATCTTTGCATTCGCTTTTCGGGAGGCTGTTTAAAGCTTCAAAAAA